>JAGRAT010000112.1 GCA_020434495.1 Bdellovibrionales bacterium
AAATTTAAAGTTCTTTCTTTGATTTTTCTTTTAAGCTTAAGCCAAGTTAATAAGAAATATCCTGGTGTAATAAATAAAAAAACTAGCTTTTGAAAAAAAATTACTAAACTCAAGCTAAAAACTAAAAATAGTATTTGTTTTGTAAATAGAATTTTAGCTTCGCTTATAGAGAGATTTGCATCTTCTAAGTCAACAAAATAAATGTTAAAAAAAGGGAGCTTTATAGACGCAAAAAACTTATTTTCTTTTGTATAGTCATAACTACCTTTATAAGCACCTAATAAATTATCAAGTCTTATAATATCTGCTTGTTTGATAGTAAAAATCTGCATTGTTTTGCTCAATTTGAATTTTGAAATTCAAAATCTAAATCTAAAAAAGCTGGGAGCTTTGTTAAAAACACACCATGTGCTTCCAAAGACTCTCTGTGACTTGAAACTTTGTTCACTACTTTCCATTTTGGGCTATTTCCTTGCACACAGTAGCTGAATATTTCTCTTTGTCGTAAAATTCCATCTGCAACGGGACCTATCTCTAGTACATGCATTATTCGTCTTGCGCCCGTTAATTTGCATAAATCTATGTGAACTATGAGGTTCACCGCTTTAGAAATTTGTTCTGTCAACACACTTGTACTAACCCCCTTTTGGGCACGCCCAAGAAAAAGTTCAAGCCTCGATACAGCTTCTATTGCAGATCTAGAGTGGATTGTACTTAAACCAGGATGACCAGATGCGCAAACATCAATAAATGCTTCGGCAGCTTCAGCATCACGAATCTCACCAAAAATAATTCTATTCATCGCCATCCTCATTCCACCGCGGATACATTCGGTTGGTGAAATTCTACCTGCACCATCAGTGTTCTCTTCTCTAGTTCGGATGTATCTTACATGTGGGTGCTGTAGTTGAATTTCTGGAGTATCTTCAATTACTAAAATCGATTCATAGTTTGGAACACTCGCAGCTAAGGCCCTGGCCAATGTTGTTTTTCCTGTTCCTACTTCACCAGCAACAAGTAATGTAGCGCCTCCACAAATCATTGCTGTTAGATATTCAAATACTGATCTGGGCGCAGAACCAAATTTGCATAGATCTTTTATCGATACCTCAGAAAATCTATTCAAACGAACCGTAAGATAAGGCCCTGTTTCACAAATTGATTTATGGACTGCATGAATCCTTGCAAAACTACCTATCATTCCATCAGCAATTGGTTTTTTTGTTGAATAAGAAGTACCTGCTTTTTGTAATATTCTTTCAACAAATACTTCATAAGCATCTGAATTAGCAAATCGAATACCAGTAAGATAATTCTTTCTACCTTCTTGAATTTCAATTTTTGAAAAGTCACTAACAATAATGTCTGATACTTTTGGATCTTCAACTAAATCTTGTAACAAGCCAAATGGTTTTAATTCTTTTTCAATATAACTTTGTATTTCATCTCTTTCATAATTTGAAATTTCGAGACCAAGTTTTTCTGCTGTTTTCAAAATTATATCGCTAACTTCTTGCTCACTATAAACATACTCATCAGAAACATTAGCGGCTTGATAGCTTAGTTCTGCTTTAACTTCCTTTAGTATATATGAATATGTGGGTGATATACTGCTAGTATCTTTTGAAAGCTGAAAAGCTGGAAGATTGGCTGAGTTAGTTGCTGAAAAAACATCTTCTTCAAAGTTTATACTTCTCATCTTCCTCCTCGATCAGCAACAAAAAAACCTTCTGGAACTACTTCAGTTGGAATCCATTTGCCACCGGCAAGAGCAAAAGATTTAACAGCTTTCTCATGCTCTTTAAGCATAAGTACACCGTTTATTTCTTCTTTTTGTTCTAAAGTGCGAGAAGTGTTTTTTAAATGATCACTTGTGAAATAGGTTGTCTGCCACGCTGCATTATCATCGCTGCTTCTTAAAGCAAATGCTATCTTTCCTCTAGGTATTGCTGTGTTAATAGCTAAACATTGTTCCTGTGTTACCAGCATTGTTACTGTTGTTGGTAGCTTTGGACTCTCACCTTGTTCAACTGGCGTGACAGACCTTTCAGCAGACAGTATTTTTACTTTTTCTGCAACTACCGTTGTTTTTTCTTTCTCTACCAATAAAACATCCACAATCGAACCCGAGCTTGCCCAACCCTCTACTGCTGTCGTTGCATCAACTTTTATTGTCATCGCTCTCATTCCATTTGGAATCTGATCAATGACAGGGTTGGATTTTAAGCTTGAGAATGTAAGATTTTCCTTAAAGACAGGAATATTAGCTGGAATTTTGGCGAGCGTAACTGCATCGGCATAGGAACTTAAATCTCTAATCGCACCTAAAGGAACTTGGTGTGCTGGATATGATATTTTTTTAAACTTAACTGTTGAAAGTTTAATCCCTGCCGAAACAGGCTCAACAGGGACCGGAACTTTTACAATATCAAATTGTGCAACAATTGGAGTGCTTAACTTATCATTCTTATTAGTACTGGCATTAGCGTTCTTTAGTAAAAAAGCAGCACAAACGATCGCAAAACTTAAGGTGCTTAAGCCAAAGAAATTTAGCAAAGCAACTTTTCTTCCACCTTTTTTACGACTATTTTTTCTAATAGCCATACTATTTCCCTTTGTTTTTATTTAATATGTTTGAACTTCAGATGTTCTGGCATTTGTCCAACTTGACAGCGCATCAAAAAGCCCACCAACGCTATTGCCAAAAGTGCTTAACGCAGCCCAAAGAATTCCTGCAACGATAGCTGCACCTGCACAATACTCTAATAAAGCATAACCAGACTGATTACGCTTTTTTATAGATAAAAGTTTTTTCATTTTGACCTCCTGGTTTAATTTATACTCACTCCTGAAATTAGTTTTTCAGGATTAAGTTCTTCTAAAATCTGTTCATCACCTTCTTTTTGCTCTGGTGTGCCGTTCAAAACTATTTGTTCACAGCTATTGTTATTTTCAAACTTCAGATGATCTAAAAGTTTTGCGCTTGTTGGTAAGCTAGGGTTCACTTCTCTTGCACTTTCTGTCGGAAAAACTTTCGATTCTTTGAGTTTTTTTGTGGAAAGAATTTCGTTTTGGTTAAATATTCGGCCTATAGAAAATTTTTGCTTATACTCGATTAAGTTTAGATCTGCTAGTAAACTATAAATTGCTTTTTTGAATTTTTGATTTGCATGTGAATAGGCACTGATGCCAGATCCTGGCCAGCGGAATGCATTTTTACAATACGGAATGCTCTTGTTAGCCAGCTGATTATCATTCAAACCCGCTGCTTTTAAAAATTCTGTTCTTAGAAATTTGCTTTTTAATCCAATTGGAAGTGGAAAATTTTCAACTATCTTAAATCCTGTTTCTGGTGATATCCATGAAGTAGCTTTGCTGATTTGATCTACTGAAGCATATAGACTTGCTGGATCATTGTTGATAATAAAAATCACATCATCAGCAGATCTATATAATGCTCTCTTGAGAGGGCCAGAGACTCCTGCAAGATCAATAAAAACTGTATCAAATGTCTTATCTAAAACTTCTAGTATTGATAAAATTGTTCTGAAAGCAGGGTCTTTGCGGTTAAAAAGAACTTCACTATCTGCAGGTGGTGGCAAGTGATAGAGCCCTCCGTGATCCTCCCAAATTTGCACAACACATTGCTCAACAAACTCTTGCGTAATCGGCCTTTGACCAAGTAATAATAACTGCAAATTATCGTTGAAGTAGGGTTTAACTTGAAGAAATCTACTTAAATCTTGTGTTTCAAAATCAAAATCAACGAGAACAGTTTTCTTATCTTCCAAAGCTGACACCTCGGCAAGCGCTGCAGCAAGAGAAGTAACTCCGATTCCACCTTTCCCCGAATCAACAACAATGAGCTTTCCGCCCTTCTTCTCGGCCTTATGTTTTGAAAGAAGAACGAGCTTTCGCAATAGCGTTGCGGCCGAGTCACTTTGAGAGAGGGTATCGGTAGCTCCCAGCCGAGCAATCTGCTCAATCTGGGCCAACCCTTCGAGCCTCGCTGTCGTTACAGCAATAATTGGAGTTGTTGGAAGCAGCTTCCGAATTTTCCCAAGCTGAGTAAGCTCTTCCTCTAAGATATTCGGTCCGACAATACAGATATCGGGTGTTCCGTGAAATTTAATCTCATCAGGGGAGACCGGTCTGAGATCCACCCGTGGGATGAATTCGATGTCTGGGGTATCTTCGTGAAGGAGATGTTGTAGCCAACTGATTAGGCTTTCTCTCTCTTCAGCATTCCTCTCAAGCGCATGAATGGTGAGCATTTAACTTCCTTACTTCCGCGTGTCCCAGAGGCATTACCAGACCTATGAGACGATAAAGTTCGCTGTCCACAGCTGCTCCATTCGCTACGGCAAGTGGCGACCGCTCTTGTCACCAAAACGAACAGGATAATATCGGAAATTTGGAAGTTTTGTTTCGTCTTGGACGGTTTTTTTTTAAGGTAAGAGCTAGATATTGCTAACTCCCCTAAGTGAAGATCTAATTCGAACAGATGCAGATAGATTGGAACATTAAAAAAAATTGGCTGGCCAGGAGCTGGGAGAAGGAAGGAGAGGGTTCCGCTACAATTTCCACAGAGGAGGCGAGCTCCCTGGCTCACTTTATTCTTTCGGTTCTCATTCCATCAGAGCTGTGGCATTCACAATCCGTTCGAAACATGAAGGGGAGAGATGCAAACAATCTCCTCATCTCTCACTTTACTGGCCAAGAAAAGCCGGAGGCGCAAGAGTTTCTCTTTGTCCAGGGATATTGTGGCTCTACCAACCACACTCTTACCTACCGTCTCCATTCCGAATTTGAATCGTTTAAAGGATCGGATATCAATCATGTGGTTCGCGAAAAACGTTCGCGCACTATGCCACTCTTCCTGCTGCCCCAATACCTTGGATATGTAGCACCGCTTACAATTACTCATTTGAGGTTTGGAATCGAAAGATACCAGAGCATCCTTAAAGCGCTTTCTTTCGGCAGTGTTCCGGAAGTGACAGAACAGTTACTCGTTGACATCTGTCATAACGAACTTCGGCTTCTCATTCGAGGAGAACAACTAAAGTCAGAGAGCGCTCTCCCTTTTGGCGGAGGTGGCATCGCAGAACAGCTCCTCACGAGATTAGAAACTCTTCAGATTCCATAGAGTGCTTTTGAATAGGCATATCCTTGTCGATTCGCCTCATGAAGTATTGCTCCAAGGAGCGTCACCGAATATCGATTTTCAGCAATTATTTTTTTCATCTCTACCACCTGGGCCTCTCTATCTCCAAGGTCAGATATCCGCTTTGCCTCAAATCGCTCGAAGCCACCAATGTATTCAATGGCATCATGACTCCCTCCTGAAAGCCGAACCTCAACCGGGTCCCGTCCATTCCGTGGAGAGAAAAAAGAAGTGACGGTCGAGGTAAGACCAAGACCTTTAGCCGGAAGGTCCGATTCAAACAGGAATGACGTTACCTGAAGTTCAGGGGGCCAGTTCTTTACCGGAGAACCAAGAAGAACAAATGAGCTATTCTCAGCGATGTACTGCCATTCCTTCGAATCCTTCCCTAGCTCATCTCGCAAGAGCCACATAGCATTCTGCGCAATGATTCCCGCCTGGCTATGGAGATCGAATCGAAGCTGTAGCGGTGGTTCTAACCCGGCTCCAACCTTCTGACTTTCTTCAAGCTGTTTCTTTATAACGGAATGGATAGCTCCAACCGCCTCGGGTTCTACCTTCTCCCCGAGCCAGGGACTTATCAAGCCGAAAAACCCATTCAACACCCCTACGACAATGGGAAACCACTCTCGATCGTTACTGAGACCAAGCGCTGCTCCACCAAATTTATTCGCAACGGACTGCGTACTCCGAGTCAGTCCCTCTGAGGTAGCGCCGACACCTGGCATAAAGAGATCTACAAGATGTGGGTCCTGACCTCGACAAAGACTGCCACGTTTTGGGTCACAGGTACTCGTTCTCTCGTTTGGCCAAGAGCTGCTAACTTCCGATAGATTTTCCCGTCTCGTCTCGCGCCGTTCGGCATCCTGCAGCGCTCTCTGATCCAGTGTTTTCTCTTGAATCCGCTCAACAAAGGCTGAAGGCCGCAATGAAACAACCCTCGGAAGGGCATCTTCCCTCTCTCGTTCCTGAGCACCTTCTACTGAATGCAACATTCTGCTGACTCCCTACATTAAGAATCTAAAATCACAGAATCGGTGTCTCAAATCGAAAAAGAAGGTGATCTCGATCGCTGTTTCGAGAACATCCAGACATAAAGCTATGCAAATACTGCTCTTTTGAAAGGAATATCCATTCGGGGCAGATCTTCCTCGATGTAGCCGATGGTTCAGTCGATGTACTTCTAAGCGAAGAGGTTTCCTCCTTAACAACCCTCAACATATTTGCTGGAAACACTCCAAACTCCCCGACAGTTGGCCAGTTCGGCATACCGCAAGCGACTATCGACTCTCTTCCTCAGAGTGAATTGAGCTTCTCACTAGAAGCCGAAGAGCTTGCAAGGGTCTAAAATGACATAGGCGGGCTCTCTCAAGAACTTACTGTAGCAATTCCGCAATTCCCGGTTAACACGACACTGGTTGGAAGGTTTACGACCCCACAAATTGATTGCCAAGTACTTCAATGGTCACGGCTTCGATAATGAACATCGACACTCCGGAAAACTATTGCTGGGAATGAGAACCCTAAGCCCCTTTCTTTAGGAGATCTCGAATTTCCCCAAGAATAACTTCCTCATTTGACGGCTTTGGAGGTTCAGCTGGTTTTTCCTCTTCCTTACGCTTCAAGCTATTGATCCCTTTGATCACGAGAAATACTGCAAGAGCAACAATTAGAAAATCGAAGACCGTTTGCAGAAAGACACCATAACTCAAAGTTACAGCTGCAACATCACCATGCGCTTCCTTTAAAGTTATAGCGAGTCCGGAAAAATCAACTCCTCCCATAATAAGACCGAGGGGCGGGGTGATAACATCTGCAACCAAGGAGCTTACGATCTTCCCAAAGGCTGCTCCGATGATTATTCCAACGGCCATATCGGCGACATTACCTTTGACGGCGAATTCTTTAAATTCTTTAACAAATCCCATTCTCACTCTCCTGACTTGAGTACCTGGAACGTCACAGGGGTTACGCTCCACAAAATATCTTCTGCAAATTACCGGACAAATAGGTCCGCTGCGCAAGGGGGAAGCTCTTCCAAGAACTCTCAGAAGCCAGGATACGTAAAATTCTCATACCGGCTCTGAGAAGATATTCTTTCAGTCGACATCGCTTCGAATTCCTACTAATTGCAAATTCACGAGAAATACCCAGAAGCAACTCCTTGCAAGTATTCGACAGGAGATGGGGGTCATTACGGGTAAGTGGGGGAAGTCGATGATCTCTCTTTCTTCAGGCGGGCTCCGACCTCAGTGCGGTGCAAGTTTTCTCGAATACTTTTTTCTCGTGGCTGTTCTGTGTGTTTCTCTCTTGTTCGTAAAGGGAGAAATGGGCCAGTCACTGGCGGACACCTTTTACACAATGTCCGGTGTTGGCACCATGGGCGGTACACCACCAGATGGTGACGGCTTTATGGGAGGAGGCGATAGCGATACTCATCAAACTGCCCCCTAACAATCGAGAGGAACTTTTTTCTTTGGGAACGAGATTTCCTATTTAACGGTGATCAGCTCTCCGTCAAAGCTCGTAAATGAAAAACGGAAATTTTCGGTGTAGGTTGGATTCTATTCTCGAAGGAGCTCTATCGCCACTTTTTCACCGAGCCGAAGCCCTTGTTCCATATCACTTCGATAATGGAGGCCAGCCCAATTTCTTCCCTCACAGATGTTCGAAGCAAGCTTATTAATTTCGTTACCGACAGTGAGAGTCTCTCCTCCGGTATACGGCTCAAGAGCAGTACCATCAGCATTTGGAATCATCGGACTCTTGATAACTTCGTTTTCGTCAAAGTGCGCTTTCAACAATGTTGCGGCAGCACCTGCCATAACGGCGTGCCCAGATGGGTATGATGGGTGATTCGGACACCCTTCCGGGTAGGCCATCGGTAAAAGATACGACGCTCCGTTTCCTGGATAGGCGCTAGCATCGATTAGGCCGTTGTATGTAAACACCTGCTCCAGCACGGTCGATTCTAAAATCTCGGGCGAGAGGAACGAGTAATCCGTTGCACCAACTTTGTGATAGTGTATCCGCCCAGCAAACTCCTCAGGACGAATTCGTAGGTGCACATTCCATTTCTGCCACCAAGCTGCTTTTAGCGCAGGCAAAATAACACCAGCCAACTCACTCATGATCTGTGGATAGTCTCCGGTTACAAAGCCCGTGCTCACTCGAGCGGTGGTATACGGGTTGCCACTGTCCCGGGAAATTCCCATGTTAAAGAGAATGTAGAAACCATGAAGATACGTAGAAAACGTCTTATCATCCCAAACGACCATCGCAAGATCACGGCCGTTGCGAATATACCGTTTTGTTTCATCAAAAACGTGTTCATTCCCATCTCGATTTCCGCCCTGACGAAAATTAAAAAAATCAGATCTCGTCATCCAATCGGAACCTGGCTTTGTAGTTTGCTGACGCTGATCAAAGGAAAGACGTCCCGTAGCAACATCAAGGAGCAAGAGCTGCGATACGTAAGGACCAATCAATCTTCCTGGCGCTCCACTGCGAAAAAGAGTTCCCGGTGTGACAAGACCATCAACCTTTGCTCCCCGAAAGTCCGAATACCCACTGTTCAGGTCGCTAATAGCAGATGATACCGTTGAGTCAGTCTCATAATCGGAGAATGAAACATCTCTGCACAGCGCCATCCAATACAACTCGGCTATCTCCGCAGAGGCTTCGGCTGACTCGACCGCAGGGGCTGGTGGGATCGAAAATTGGCTCGCATCAAAACCTTGCAGATCCGTACAGTGTGCACCGATTGGATTCTTAAACCCCTTCGCTCCGGAAGCGACATTATCTTCGAAGCTTTGAAATTTCCCCTTCTTAATCTCTTGCTGATACACGCGAAACTGAGCGGGACTTGGCTCCGCTATATCATCCTTTGGAAGAACTTTCGTATACCCGAATGCTGGCCCAAAGGTACGAACATCTCGATTCGCTCTCTGAGTTGGAAGCCGCTTTTTTCGAGCTCGTCGATACGCCTTCAACCGATTCTTTAAAGCCCTAGCATAGCGTCGCACATCGATGGCTCGCGCCTTACTGGTGGCCACATCGGAAGGTCCCGTATCACTACTAGCAGCCTCTGCATCCCTTACGGACAACACACCCGCTTTAGTCGCGAAAGCCCCTAGGGCAGCCCCGCTCAATGCACGAAAAAAGGTTCGTCTTGAGAATTTTGGAAAAAGCATCCTATAACACCCAGATATTACTATTCTTTTGAATTACCTCTGCGGAAGCCATTACACCATTTCTCGGCAAGTTCAGCGAGTTGCATAAACGGTTTTGCCCCCTCTTCAATGCCAGAGCGCTTCTCGAAAGTTATTGCCGCGAAGCGGTGATAACTTTTCGCGCTCGTCTGCCGTAGGACAGACCTCCCAG
>JAGRAT010000113.1 GCA_020434495.1 Bdellovibrionales bacterium
GTACGGAGTTACTTTAATCCCGCTGGTTTGCTTGTATATGAGTCAGTTGAGAGGAATTCTCACCTCAAGCTTTATTGAGCAGAAGGTCGTGCGCCTCATGAATGAGGAAGTGCAAAGTGTTGCGACCGATACTTCGATGGATGAGGTCATCGAGATTCTGCGAGAAGAGAACTGTGGGACTGTCATTGTCGAGAATGAAAATGACGAAGTACTCGGCATTCTATCGGAGCGAGATGTCCTTTTAAAGCCAATTGATTGGGAGAAGAGCACCGCGAAGGATATCATGACTCCCTCCCCGCAAGTTATTCGAAAGACGGGAAGCATCGCTCGCGCGCTTCATATGATGAGCATTGGCGGATATCGACACCTTCCAGTGGTTCATCGGCAGCGATATGTCGAAGGGATGCTCTCAGTGAAAGATGTAGTGGCCCACATCTACGGTTTGTTGTTAAAGCATCACATCGGAGAACAGTGTGAGCGAGTCGGTGATAAAAAGCCGATACAAAAGTACTTTTGTAGTACTGTCGAAATTTTCAAGCTTGAAACGCCATCCCTCATGAGCGCCAGTGCAAGTGTTCACGACGTACTTCAAGTTCTGAAAACCATGAAAAGCGGCGCAATTATGCTTGTAGATGAAGCGAAACAGTTATTGGGGATTTTTACAGATCGAGATTTTATCCAAAACGTAGCGGGAAAGCCTATGGATCGAAAGGCGGTTCCGATTTCGACCTACATGACCGAGAATCCAATTTTTGCTTCGCCTCATGAAACGGTGCACGAAGTTTATCATAAGCTTTCTGATGGAGGATTTCGGCATCTCCCTATTGTGGACGAGGGGAAGATCCTCGGCATGCTCTCGATCAAGGACTTCTTAGATGTTCTTGTGCGAGAACTCCTTGAAGAGTTAGAGAAGTCTAAGTAATTGTAAATGGTCGAGCTGGATTGGGTCTCCGGGGAGTTTCGCGTTCGCGAGGAACTGTTTTCCCTCCGGGGGTTTTCGCGTTCGCGAGGAAGTGTTTTCCCTCCGGGGGTTTTCGCGTTCACGAAAAAGTGGTGTGTAGCACTTTGCCTCCTGCACAATCGGCAAGAATTCGGTTGCCGCTTGAATGGAATCATTTCTCAGAAGCTTCCTGGAGGGCAGCTTCAGGTGCTGGATCTTCAAGAGGTAGGGCGAACCGGAGAAAGTTCGTCTCTGCTTCGATTTGCGACTGCGTTGGAACGGCGTAAAACCGCTCACTTGGTAGTGCCGGTACCCCCTCGCCAACTCCCTGCCGATCGCTTCGCCAGAGTCCAAAATACTGAAGGCCTACCTGTGTGAAGGCTTGAATGAGCTGCTGTAGCTCGGCGGCTTCAAAGCTCCGCGGAGAGTCAACTTCCCCGGGAAGTACGTATCCCGAACCATCAAGGGAGAATGCATCACCGGCTTGCAGTAAAGGGATAAATTCTCTGCCATGTAACTCAAGTGGATCACCTAATCTCGAGGCGTCATTTCCTGAGTAGCAACCTGGACAGGGATTGCGAACGGTCAAGGCTACTGCGCCTAACACCTCACGTGTTAGGGCTTGCACGGCTCTATAAGAGTCCTGATCCAGATTATCCTCAAGCATCGGTACGACAAAATTCTCGTTTTGAGAATTCAATCGGCGATTAAGCGCAAAGATCGGAAGAACCCGGCGTGCGAGGTCTCTAAATTCTTCTCGAGTTGCTGGATCGAACTGTATGAGCTCTCGATACTCCTCCGGTCCAACTTGAGGAAAGCTTGTAGAGATTGCAGTTGCATCGAGTACGCGTTGTGTGGGGCCATTGGAGAGGTAGAGCGTCAAAGAAAGTTGCCGCTCTTCGGCGTTAAGTCGAGTGATGATATTTGCGAGATAGCTCGGATTCCAACCAAAGGTTCCATCAACGAGAACACCGATATGGTTCTGTCTAAGGCGGGATTCCAAGAGAATGGCAATTTCGCCTTCTACCGTAGCGCGAGCTTCGGGCTGCATGGCGTAGAGCATGGAGTATCCGCGAGATTGGCCTGAGACAAAGGGGAGCTCTGCGGGGGTTGGAGTCGGGGAAGGGCTCGGAGACGGCGTGACCGCAAGGTCCTGTCTTGAAGGAGCGCTAACACGGGGAGCGCTGGTAGGCGGGCTACTATTCCAAAACGGGCGTTTCTGTGATGGGGGGTCCGTAATCGTTACGGTAGCCCCCACTTTGTCGGCACCACTATTTTGCGACGAGTCGAGGACCACCTCCACTTGCGAATCCATGCTGGAGCTCTCCACAGTGGCAAGCTCGTCCCTGAGATCGTTCGTTGAATCAACTTCCACGGAATCATCAACGCCACTATCGGATTCATCAGCACCGAGGCGGGGATCGTTTGCTTGTCCTGCTTCTATTGAAAGGTCTGCACCAGCTTCAGATGCGAGCGTTGATTCGACTCCCT
The DNA here is from genome assembly GCA_020434495.1 of Bdellovibrionales bacterium. Taxonomy (GTDB): domain Bacteria; phylum Bdellovibrionota_C; class UBA2361; order UBA2361; family RFPC01; genus RFPC01. Next base: position 2,432 of record JAGRAT010000113.1, read on the forward strand.
TGGTGGTCCGAGGTCTCGGAGCGTCTGAGGGAAGGGTCTTATGCGAGGTCGGATCTGCCGTGGATAGCTCTTTCGAATCACCGGGAGTGAAATAGAGGTAGGCAAATCCCACGAAGAGACCAAGAAGAAAGAGTGAGAGTAATCGCCAGGGCGCTGTCACGGTTGGCCCCGTAAAAATTCTCTAACCCGTTTTGCTATATCTTTCGATTCTGAAAATATCTTTGGTTCTCGGTCAGCGGTATGATTTCCCGTCTTTCGTTGATGATCGTGAAATCGTACCGAATAGAGAACTTCCGGAACGTGTATAAACTTTGCTCCTTCCATGAAGAACCTCGCAAAGAGCTCGTAGTCTTGAGTCATAGGGTATTGTGTTGAGAAATATCCAATCTTTTCATGCAAGGAGCGTCGCCAGAGTTTCGAGTTTCCGCAGAGATACCAGTCAGCGAGGCATCGCTGTGGACAAAAATCCGGAAAGATGAACTCGCGTTCAACTCTGCCATTGTCGAGCACGAGCAGCTCGTCAGAGTACGCGAAATCATAATCTGCATCTAGTGCAGCAGCTAGTCGGGAAATCATACGAGGATGTGGGATGTCGTCTGATACTATGGTCGTCACATAAACTCCCTCGGCTCTCCTGACGCCTTCGTTGTACGTTTCGCTGAGGCCTGGGTCGCTTGGCAAAGTGACTATCTCAAGGCGACGACCTTCTTTCGGATAACGATCGTGATAGAATCGTTCAACCTCATCAGTCTTTTCATTGAAGTAGCTGGCATAGGACACGCGTGAGTTCTTCACATCCGATTGATAGTTTTCAAGGACCTCATTTGTATTATCAGGCGAGTTGGCATTCACCACGATGATCTCGATGTTCGGATAGTCTTGAAACCAGATTCCATCAAGGCAAATAGGGAGATACTGGGCATGATTGTATGTCGGAACAACAATGCTAATGAGGGGGTAGTCGGTCATCGTATGCTTTCCTGGTGATCTTTTGCGTAGTGCGCTCGGAGGAGATCGGAGAATGCCTTGAGCGCGTGTTTCGCTCCAGCGTTGTTTTCAAGGTGGCCCTGCCAAATCTCGGGTATCCATGTGTACGGATAGTCGTTGAACAGTTGAATAACTTCTTGAAAATTGATGCTTCCCTCTCCGAGTTGAGCTCCCTCACCCTCGATAGATTTCGCATCGCTTACATGCATATGCCGAACATAAGGCTTGAGTTCCAGTAGGTAGCTCAGCAGGGGGATATTCAGATAACGTGAAGCCATTGAGGCATGAGAGAGATCGAGGCAGATTTTATGTCCAGTCTTCTTGCAAAATCGAATGAGCTGTTCAGGCTCTAAGAAAAAGTGGCCTTTCCACTGTCCCCCGTAGTACCAAGGATATGGGGGCATGTTTTGAGCGAGTAAGGTAATTCCATGAGTACGAAGCGACAGTATCGAGGTGAAGAGTTCGTCTTCATCGATCTTTACGCCTCGTTTGTCATACTGAAGTGTCATGGCTCCGCAATTAAATACTACCGCGGGTTTGGCCTCAGAGAAGTACTCAGCTAGCTCATGAGTAATATCAATGACTTTTTGCAACATCGTGAATGATCTTCGCCGAGTATCGCGAGAGGAAGAGCAGAGATCGAAAAGGCGATCTGAGAGATACTCACAGCAGTGAACGCGGAGAATGCACTTCGAAAGTTGATCGCGGTGAGCCGAAAGTGCCTTGGTGGGGATTTTTAGGGTGGTGTCGTGCTCTGTGAGGTGAAATTCTAGGACCTTCGGATGATCTGGAAGCGCAACATGAAAATCATGGTAGCGTACAACGAACCCCCAATATGACCATCCATGCCAGGAGGAATCTGGGGTGAGAGATAAGCGAGCAGATTCCGTGTCCGTTGCGGGGCGCAGCAATGAGCTTGGGAAGGCTTCATCTTTTTTTAGGGGGTATGGAACTTTTTCCCCGATGAGACATTGAATTTGCTGTCCTGTAAGTGAGCCTCCAGGGATTTTCAGAGAGATATCCTCCTCATGAATAGTGTCTCCAGACGAAAGATCCCGAGCTGCTACCAGTCCCTTTCGAAAGATCTGTTTGTTGAGAAGTTCGCCTTGCAGAATGTCGTTTTTTTCTTTGTGTGTTGTTACCGTCAAGGATGCCCCGTTTGCTACTTCCTCTCGAAGTCTTGCGGCGAGTCTCTGCAGTTCTTCAGGAATGAGAGAAACTTTGTGGTCTGGCCCGGGGAGCTTTCGATCCATAGTGAAGTGTTTTTCAATGATGCAAGCGCCAAAGGCGGTTGCAACAAGTGACAGGGATGTGCCGAGGTCGTGACCCGAATACCCAACAAGTGCGTTAAACCTGGATGCCAATGCGCGAATTCTCTCCAAATTGGCCTTTTGCGGATCGACGGGGTAGCTCGATACGCAGTGGAGGAGAATGAATTCAGCGCTCTGCGAATTAAGAAAATCTACTGTGTATTGAACCTCTTTATCGATGCTCATTCCTGTTGAAAGGAGTATCGGCTTACCGTAGCTTGCAAGCTCTTCGATAAGTGGCATATTCGTGAGGTCTGCCGAGCTCACCTTGTAAGCTTTTAGATTCATTGAGTGGAGATATTGAGCACTCTCAATGTCAAACGGCGTGCAAATGAAAGTGAGCTCAAGATCGTCACTGAAAATCTTCAGCTCTGTCATCTCATCTTCGGTAAGTTCGCAATCTTTGAGAATAGGGATGAGGTATTGAAAGCCTTGTTCGAACCGCTCTATGTGGTTTAGCACCTCTTCAGTATAAATAGCCGAAAGGTTGCGTTTTTGGAACTTTACTACCTGAACACCACATTCCTTCGCCTGGAGGATGAGTTCCTTCGCCTTGAGAAGCGACCCATTGTGATTTATCCCGATTTCAGCAATGAGTAGCGGGGAATGCCCAATGCCAACGGTATGGCTTCCGATCTGTAGCTCTTTTGGTGATTGGTTCATGAAGTCCTATTGCAAGAGGTCCCCTTAAAAATTCGCTGCCCGAAATAGTCTGCTATTAGCATCTCCCTCTCAGACACTACCCTTCCAAATGCTAGCGAACACGCACATGCCTTCCTCGGAGGTATCCAGCGTTCTTATGACGCTACCTAGATATACCATGACCCGAACATCATAGAGGAAGCGAATAGAGTTCAATGCGTTTACCTTCTATTTTGATGTGACCGTCTTCTTCGAGCCCTTTGAGAGCTCTTGTTACCATCTCTCGCGAGGTGCCTACCATGGCGGACAGCTCCTGATGAGTCGGGCGATGATCCACTACGTACACCTTTCGCTCAGCAGCTTCATCAATGACCGCTATACCTCGAAGGGTTGTCGCTACTCTGCGATAGACATCGAGGAGGGCAAGTTCCCCCAATTTGAGAGAAGTTTTGCGCAGTCGGAGTGCGAGCTCTCGAAGTAATGCCTGAGACAATCCGGTGTGTCGTTTGGTGTGAGCCATGAAGTTCTCTCTCGATAAGACAAGGAGTGTGCAATCTTCGATCGCGCCCACATCCGCTGAACGATCTTCGCCCGTCAGTAGGGAGATCTCCCCGACAAATTCTCCCTGATCGAGGTGCATGATGACGAACTCTTTTCCATCCGAGCCGGTGAGGGACACTCGAAGTTTGCCTTTGAGAAGGAACATCATGGAGTCGCTTGAGTCATCGGCACGAATGATGGTTTCTCCTTTGGCGGCGTGTCGCTCGGTGAGAATCTGATCGAGTGCTTGGAGCTCCTCTTCTTCTAGTTTCGCGAAAAGGTCGATGTTCTTGTATTTCAGTAGGGTCATAGCAATTTGGTGTTTGAGAGTTAGAAGTTTCCCTAAAAGATATACTCACTGAGAGCCCTCTTGTTCGGTCCGCTATCGTGCCCAAGATTGTGCTGAGTTACTCGTCAGAAGACAAGGATGATTCCTCGGCAACGTCTATATCGGCCTCATTCGCCTGTGGTTGGGATGTCGAGGCACTTTCACTCTCAACTCCGTGTTTCTTGAGGAGCTTTCTCCAAACTCGAGTAGAAACCCCCGTGTACTTGTTTCTTTCCAGCTTTGGAAGGGATTTCGAGAGAACGCTGTCGGGAATAACTACAAAATCTGCATTTTCTGGCTCGGCGAGTTCTGTTCTGTCTCTGAGCTTCCGGAAGTACGCATCGAGGATCAGGTCGTCTGAATTCGCTTTGAGTTCGATGAATTCAGAGGGGATTGCGTCAATTTTCGTTTGAACGCCTCGTTTGAGATTGCTGGCAGCATCATCAATCTTTCGAAGGAGTATATTCATTGCAGCCTCGACGTCGACCTTGGTCATAACCTCAGTCTCTTGCTCAAGCCACTTTTGAATTGCTTCTTTTATGGATTCTTTGTCTTGATGAGTTCCAAGTTCGCTAACAACGCCATGGAAACCTAAGGAGAGCGGATATTCGAGATCTATGTCCTCACTAAACCTTTCGTGCACTTGAACGAATGAGCACCAGCCTCGCTCGCCAAGTTTCTCGGCATCAGAAAAGAAGCTCTTGGTCTCGGATTCTGAAAATTTGTTGGAGATGAAGACCAGGTGGAATTGGCTCTCTTCTAAGCTCTTAATGGCTCGATGCAGAGTTGAGGTGTATTCGATACCTGAGAACGAGAAGTCTTGTCCAAATGTCTCTTGGAGGCTCTGTGCAAGTTTCCCGTGTCTGTCGAGCGGATTGATAACGAGTACGTTCAGATCACGCTCAATTCCCTTTTCCATTTGAAGTTAATCGTCGGTTTTAACCGTATTCTTAAAGGTTTGTATCGGTCAGAGTGTTTTTTTTGCTGTGCTGCTAAACTTTTTTTGGCAATAATAGCAGTTAGTTAGCGGGGTGATAGGCAGCTATCATGACCTTTCTCTTCTGAGGTAGAATTTATAGCAGTCCTCAGTAGCTCTCTCCTGACGGGGATCTCCTCTGAGGAACGCTCTCTCAGTGCTCTCTGTCGCTCATGCCATGGTTCTCGAGCTTGAAGGATTTTGTGTCGTCGTGCTTACCCTTATTGTTGAAGATGATGAACTTACCGCGATGCTCTTTCAGGGCTTTCTCATGGGGTATGGAAGGTGTGAGTTCGCTCCCAATGGGAGAGTCGGATTTGAACGATTTCGGCTGGCCTTGGAATCAGACTCCCCCTATGACCTTATCTGCCTCGATATCATGATGCCCGATGTTAGTGGTGTTGAGCTTCTGAAGCTGGTGCGCGCTCTTGAAGAAGAGCGAGGAGTGCCTCTGGAAAAGCGATGCAAAATCGTAATGACCACAGCCGTAAGTGACAAGTCCATCATCAAAGAGGCATACGAAGCAAAGTGTGATTCTTATCTCATGAAGCCCATTAAGCGTAGTCAGCTGCTTGATACGGTAAGAGAATTGGGGCTGATTTCGTAGCGTTGTCCATTGATTCTCTTCCGCTGAAGCCTGCGAACTGAATCATTACGATAGCAACTGTAGTGCAAGTGCTGGTTGCACATTTGCTTGAGTAAGTACGGCAGCTGCCGCCTGCTGAAGAATGTTGAGTCGGGTAAGGCTTGACGTTTCTTGCGCAATATCAGCATCTCGAATGCGTGATTCCGCGGCAGCAGAATTTTCGGTGCTTGACTGTAGTACATTTGATGCCGAGGCAAGTCTGCTTTGGAAAGCTCCGATAATGCCTCGTTGCTCGCTGAGGCGCGAGAGGCTCCGGTCAAGAGGCGCGAGTGCTTGGAGTGCCTCCACCTGGGTCTTCAGAGAAAACTCTTGGAGTGGATTTAACCCGTCTTGAGACTCTCCAAGGAAGAGCTCTGCTTCACTAAAACTCGATGGGAGGAATATGTCCGATACTCCGTCTCCATTGAAGTCTCCGATTTCGAAGGAATTCTCACCAACAGTGCCTCCAGTCACAGAAGCGCCAACGGAGAAGGTGCCAGTTCCATCTCCGAGGAGTGTTACGGCAGTAGCGGTAACTCCGCTTTGGCCCGCAAAAACGATATCCTGAAGTCCATCCCCGTTAACGTCAGCCGCCTCTAGGTCGTAAATAGAATACGGGCCACCCGTCACTTGAAATGAGTTCGTGCTATTGAAGGTTCCCGACCCGTCGTTTGTAAGAATAGAGATTTCATCTCCGGCACCGACGAGAATATCCAGGCGACCATCACCATCAACGTCTGAGATATCGAATGCGAAAGCCGTGTCATTCAGGGAGGTGTCAAACGTTGCTCCTGATTGAAAGGTTCCGTCTCCATTTCCCTTCCGAACAGTAAGAATCACATCCGATGATCCATTCACCGAGAGATCGACCAAATCTTCAATTCCATCACCATCAACATCCTCAGTGCGTACTCGAGATGAGCCCGTTGTGGGATTGTAGGCACTGAAGGAGAGTGAGAAAGAGCCGTCACCAGCTCCGAGGTAGACCTTCGTAGCACCACTGTCATAGCCAAAGAGATCTACAATTCCGTCGCCGTTTACATCCTTTGCGCCGGAGAACGTGAGGCTAAAGGAGAGAGTCGCCTCGCTCTGAAATGTTCCGTCGCCGTTCCCAAGGAGAATCTTTGATTCGCTGGCCGTTGAACGAAGAATGTCCAACTGTCCATCGTTGTTAAAATCGGCAACGGTGAACCCTTGTTCTGTGCCCCCATCCGAGAAAGATCGAACCGAACCAAACGTGCCATCCCCATTACCGAGTGCGTAGCCATAGCTTCCGGACCCGCTGAAAGCATAATCAAGGATGCCATCATTATTGAAGTCTCCACTTTCAATGAACTCCATGGTTACACCAGTTCCAAATCCGGTACCAAACTCGCCGGTAGCAAGATTCCCTCCGAGTGAAGAGTAGATACTCCCATCAACTCCATAGCCACCTTGAAGGCGGAGACCTTGTATGGATCCGTCGAATACGCCTAAGTCGTTGAAGGAGGTGTTTTGTGCAATACGTAAATATTCATCTCTTAGGGCCTGTGCCTCTTGATCGAGAGAGCTCCGTTGCGTGTTTGAAAGTGTGCCGTTCCCTGCTTGTTCTGCGAGCTCTTGAATTCGTATCACGATATCTGAGAGCTCAGACAGAGTTGAGTCAGCTATATTGAGCAGCGAAATCCCGTCGTTGAAATTCCGCACCCCTTGGCTGAAA
>JAGRAT010000114.1 GCA_020434495.1 Bdellovibrionales bacterium
ATGCAAGGCGTGGGGAGTAACTTCTTGGACGGTAGTTAGCTGCACTCTTCTCGCTAGGCCCATTCGGTTCGTCTCTCCCGACGGTGAACGGGAACAATAGGCACCTCATGGTCAATTCATCTCAGCTATCATCCTCTTTATTCCTCTCGGAGCATGGTTCTCATTCTGGGAGGTCTGTCCTACGGCAGAAGAGCGCTAAAAGTTATCACCGCTTCGCGGCAATAACCTTCGAGAAGCGCTCTAAAAATTAAAAGTGAAGTTTTTCTCGTAGTTTACCCGGTTGTGCGCCGGAATGAACGATTGGGTTCATTGTTACTGCAGTGACATGGCACCAATACAGACTTTGTTGGCCTAACCGAAAGAAGTTTAAAACAGTTTCTGCGCTCGCGATTCGAAAAGAAGTGGCAGCCCCGCTCTTGTTTCAGATGAGTAATAGCTTACAATTCTCTCCTGATGAACATTTGCTGCATTTTGATGGATTATGCAAACAGTGTTCATTAGTCGAGCTGTCCATCTAGCGAAGGATGAACCTCGAGTGGTGGTATGTTGTTCTATTGTGAGGGCGTTTTGGAGCCAAAAGTTGAAGCGCGTGATGCGCAAATTGTCCCTAACCAAGAATCTTCAGTTCAACTCAGAGAGTTGCCAACTCCCGAAATGGTATCCGAAATTGTGGGAGCGATTGCTGCGATGCCCGTAGAGCAACGTCTTGGTGCTGCAGTTAGTACGCTGCGTTCAGCCCTATACCTACTTGAGCCGGAGAGCTACACCTTACTTGCGCAAGCCGAGGGGCGTCGTGTAGAGGATGCGCCAGTGCCTGCATTGTCGGCTACCCAGGCAGTTACAGTCGCTGATCTGATAGAGAAAGTAACTGAGATGGTATCGGTCGGTAGTGATGGAGAGATCGGATCACATTTAGGACGGGCATCATCTGGTTTAGTTCAATTAGCGGGAGACCTCATCCGTTGGGATGATTTGCGACGGCCTGATAAAACCAAGCTTGCTGCTAACGTTCGAGAGTTGCAGTCAGTTGTCAATGCTCTTCGGATTTCTGAGGCAGGAGAAGTGGGGGTTTTAGGTTTTGGAGCACAGTCCGCATGAGTTTGATTCCTTCCGGCCAACCTGATCGAGATTCTGATCTAACAGCTTCGACTCCTGCGAGTGCTTCAGAAGTGGCAGGGGGAGATCTCTCGGACTTTGTAGTTGAGGGTGCTGCAAACCTTCGCGCTCCAGGAAGTTTGTTACTTGGCTCGGTTGAAAACCTACTCTATGAAGGAAACCCTGGGCAGCTATCGGCCAAATATGGACATCAGGTTCGCTTTTCGGTCTCCCTTGGTAAGGGAGGAGTTCCCCGAATTGAAAGCGTTGGAGATGGAGATGTCGAGCCAACTGCTAAAGAGACTGAAGCTTTGATCTCCGTCTATCAATTTGTGATTCGCATGGAGGGAAAAGCTTTTAGTAGCGCTTCAGCAAATTATTACGGAGTGCTCGGACTCATGTCGGGGAGTACCCGCGATATCATAGGGCAACCACCATCCGCTCCACTTTCCTACGGGGAGTTCGGAGTAGCCTTCGGTACAGATTCGGAAACAAGAAACGACTTAAGACCTATCGCCTTTAGAATTAGTTCACCCTCTCGAGGGAAGTAATTGAAGCAGTAAGTGTGTTGTATGAGTAGCCAATCGTCAGAGCAAGGAAAAGTATTTTCCCCAAGGAGAGCCAATCCAGATCTTGAGATGGAGCTTGATCAGGCCGGATTTCCGCAGCGTGAATCGATCTCTGTACAGGATCTCCTCACAGCAAAAGTAGTTGGAGAGGAAAATAGGCAGCGACTCGAGCGACGTGGGCTTGTTGATGGTCTTCACTATGATGGCGAGCAAACTGTGGAAGCTTATAAAGCTCGTGGGGGTTGGGTTGTTGAGCAAAGGAAGCATTCAGAAACCGATCCAACTAATGCACTTGAACTCCGTGATCACCCAGGCGCGGGAGGACGTATACGGGCTGTAACCGAAGGAGTAGCTGGAGAACAGGATCTCTTTAGAAAGTCCGATATGAGGCTTCCTGGATGGGATCTCCTGATGGCTGATCTCGAAAAGCATGGGGCAGTTCCTTCAGCGCAAACAGTTCATAATCCAAATGGGTATTTTGCCAAAGTTGATGAGCGGGGGAACCTTCTCGGTGAGCATATCGCTGGAGCAGAGCCTTCTGCACTCCTTCTTCGTAATGTTGGAAGACAGGTGTTTACTCAACCGGCAGAGCCGTCCCGCGAAGAAGAGTTAGGGCTTAAGCCAATTCATACTCTTGCCATGGGCCTTGCTCGTTACGTTGATGGTGAATGGTCGCAAACACATGTTGTCCCTTCAGGGAACGTTGGATTCAACATTACCAACAACAATGCTCTTCAGTACGCACAGTCTGGATTTGAAGGATGTGTTGCAACTGTTAACCGGAGGGGCGAGATCTGCCTTTTTCGCATTGATGAAAATGCCAAGCGATTTCAGCAGACAGCAAGGGCGCTCGAAATACCGGTGATGAGCACCGAACAGTTCGAAGAGAGCGTTAAAGAGGTAGTACGCCAGAACTCAGCGTATGTTCCAAGCGATGGTTTCCTCTACATCCGGCCCTCTATTATGGGTGCTGAAGGTGGCACCGGAGTTATGCCGGCGAAAGAAGGGGTATTCTCGGTGCAGGTATTTCCCTTCGGTAATTACTTCATCCACCCAGATGATGGTGGAATAAAAGCCGAAGCGCTGTTAGATGTTTCACGTCCTATGACTGGTGCCGTGAAAGTTGGAATGAACTACGCATCGACTTTTGGGGTAAAGGTTGGAGTGAAGGAGCGTGGCTACAACGACTTTATGTCATTTGATCCCAATAAGCACGTGGAAGAGTTTACCTCTTGCTCTGTGTTTTTTCTTGAATCAAAGAAGGGTGGAAAAATAGAGCTCGTTACTCCATTGGTGCAGAGAGATGCACTAGAACGTGGAGATCCGGAGCGCGCTGCAAAGACTCGCGTGCTTGATAGTATCACCCGGAGGTCAGTGATTGACCTTGCAAGAGAGTCGGGGATTAAGGTTACCATCAGAGATGTTGAAGCCGGGGAAATTCGGCATTTTGCAGGAGCCTTTAGTGTTGGTACTGCTGCAGGGCTAACGAAGATTTCTCAGATAGATATTAAAAAGTCTGCGTTAGACACCGGCCCAGTTGAGGTCGTCTATGATAATAACAGAGGTCATGAGGCCGCAGCGGATCTCACCTCATCGTTGTATCGTAGCTTGATGGCTGCGAGACGTGGCGAGCTCAAGGGTAAGCTTGGTGAGAAATTCGCCCCGTGGGTGACGAAGTTATAGGGAACTCGCCTCTGCAACTGGCGATTTCTGAAGAGAATTTCTTAGCCCTCCAATTACTGGTATTTTTGGTTATCTGATATTCCTTTATGTGTGCATCTTGTGTAGATAGTATTAGGGAAGCGTTAGCGTTCGGCGTTGGTGCGTGTGATTGCAGATAGTTATGGGGATTGGATACGATAACAGTCGTTTTGCGAGGTTTGAGGCGGGACTTAGAGATAGATCTGCTTTTCAACCTCCTCAAGGGATCACCTTGGATGCTCTTCAACAGGACACGAGCCTTCTAACGGATGTCTTTAAAGACACTATCGGTCTTCTCGAGGATATGACGGTTAAGCCCTGTGGCCTTGCTCATGAAAATACCTGGACCAATGGTTGGCGTCTTCTTGAGACCTGCGGGCCCTACGCGCAGCACAATACGCTCCTCTGCGCTCACGGTAGTAGGCTCCCTTTGCAAGGAGTGATAGATACTCTTCAGCGGTTTGAGCTCATATCCAGTACCGAAGCAGCGGAACTTCACGAAGTGAATAAGGCACCTTTGTTAACTCAAGCAGATAGTGCAGCAAACTTGGTACCCGTAATATTACAAACCGATCCTCAGGAACGGGAGAGGTTTCGAGAGCAAGCCATCAAGTACGGATATGATGTCCCGCTTGAAGAGATGGATACTGATAACGCCGAGCGAATGAATAAGCGCATACAGATGGCTGCGGGAAAAGATGTTTTGACCGTCTATCGTACTCTGGTAAGTGCTCTTAAGGAGATGGTAACAGAGGGGCTCTCCTTTGCTGAGCGCAAGATGAATTTCAGAAGAGTCTTTGAAGCAGGACTGGGAGCTGAAAAGTCTGGAAGTGTAGATTCTGGTGCATTTGATGCAGGCATTGGGGAACCTATTCCCGAAAGAGCCTAGATGCCGCTCAATACGCGAATATTGCAGATGCCTCACTGTATCGAGCAGGGGGACGTTGTATCAGCAGCAAAGTGGTGTTTGGGGAAACGTCTTGTTGTTTCCCACAAAGACCATCTCTATTCAGGAATTATTGTAGAAACCGAGGCTTATGGTGGGAGTGAAGACAAGGCCTGCCATGCGTATCAACGTAGAACAGCGCGCAATGAGGCGATGTTTGCTTCAGCTGGGACTTTTTATGTGTACCTTATTTACGGAATGTATTTCTGTATCAATCTTGTAGTTGGTGCTACGGACGATCCTAAGGCCGTGCTTATTCGTGCTCTTGAACCGGACAACGGTATTGCAACGATGCGCCGTCGCAGGAAGCAAACGAAGACGGAGGCGCTCTGTTCTGGACCTGGAAAGCTCTGCCAGGCGCTGGGAATTAACATCAAACTTCATAACCAGGAGCATGCATATACTTCAGCTAGAGTTTGGCTTGAGCAGGGCATAGTAATTTCAGAGATCTCAAAGAGTCCGAGAATCGGCATTAGCCAGAGTACTGAGTTGCCGTGGAGATACTTTGCAGCAAGTAGCCGGTGTGTGAGCAGCGCGCCGAAGGAAGTGCGAAGGAAAGTCGAGCCGGTGTGAAAAACATGAAAATCTAAATCTTATATATGCATTTTCATCATAATCCATGGTTTATATTTTGAATGTCATATATCACCAGGCGGATAGAGCTAGATAGGTAGTTAGGATTAAAGTCCTCTTTCCTTTGTCATATGTAGAGTTAGAGGACTTCGAACTCCTCAGTTACCTGAATAGGGAGGGCTTCCTGCGGTCTTTCTCTCAGAGTATCCAACCGAAGAACCTAGAAGTTACGTCGGCACCTACATCCGAGAGGAGATCCAGTCTGAGTCACTCACTCGGAACCTCCCAAGTTTTTCATCTTTCTTGGATGCCATTCCTCTATCGAATGGCTCCGAGATCAACTACCAGTCTTTGGCTGGGGATTGCGGTGTATCTCCTGTTACCTTAAAGAACTATATACAAATACTCGAAGATACTCTTATTGGATTCTCGCTTCCCGGATTTACGAAGACGAAAAAGCGAAAGGCCATTACTAGAGCCAAGCACTATCTATTTGATATTGGTATAGTCAATCAACTCACCTCTCGATCCGAGATCAAGGAGAGATCGGAGCTCTTTGGTGCTGCTTTTGAGCATTTCATCATCCTCGAGGTAAGAGCATGGAACAGTTACTCACGGCAATATCTTCCACTCACTTATCGGAGAAGCACCTCAAAAATGGAAGTCGATCTGATATTGGGGAATAAATTTGCTATCGAGATAAAGTCGACTCATCTCGTCCAAGACAGACATATGAAACATCTCCGTTGCCTCAAAGAAGAGGGGCTTATTGAGCAGTATATTGTCGTTTCCCAAGATCCGGAAAAGCGAGTAACCAAGGATGGAATCATCATCTACCCGTGGAAGGATTCTCTTGACGCGCTCTGGAAAGGAGAACTTGTTTCTGACGGTCAGAGTAAATAAAAAAGGGGGTCGGTAGATATACCCGTTACCCCCTGCAAAAGAACGGTGGCGGTTCTCTTTTTTCGACCTAGCAAACGCAATAGATTTTTACCGCGTTAGTGCCGTAAGTCAGCCACCTCAAACTTGTGCTTTTCCCTTATGCAGAAAGTTCCGCGATGGTTCGAACACAAATCTGACTATTGCCCTTACTAGGTCTATCGGAATAATCACTCATGTTAGACCACCTCCCTTTGATATCCATTCCACTAAGAATGGGGATTAAACACTCTGAGGAGACTCTGTTACTGCGGTTTCAACTCCGAAGTTTGTAACCGGCAGATTCTTCATCCCCTATGCGAATGGTTTTATTCTACCTGCGAGTCGGTGGAATGGGACAGATACCGAGATATAAATTATTGGTAAGAATTCTGTTCTTTCTAGGGGATGCTAAAGTCTCTAGAGATTTCGTTCTGAAAGGAGAACCTTGTTCCGAACTGCGAAGGGCTCAACTTGTTGAGTGCGATGTTGATAGCTCTGTTCAAGTGCTCGCTCAAACCCTACCTTCCCAGCATAAAAGGTGAGGGCAACTAGGCCGGCAAACATAACATACTCGAGCATGCTTACCCCGGCTGATCTACGAAAAGTTTTTACAAACTTCTTTGTTTTCATGCCCTTATATCCATCGAACGGGCGATGTTGCTTCACTAAATCATAAATTTTTGGTGACTATGGAGCAGAGGTAGTTGGGTCTAAGAACCTGGTTTCACTTTTGATTTTTTGTGCGACGAAGGCAAGGGCGTTGGCACCCTTAACAGCAAAGTCTCCTACATCTGTGTGTTCAAAACGAATAAGCACACTTTCAGATTGTGGATAGTGGGGACTTGGTTGATCGAAGAGATCGGCGAAGGTATCAATCTGCGCCTGTTCGGTTGGGGTAAATTGCGACTGAGCTGGAACAGCAAGCAGGAGCATAATCACGGCTTTATCTATCTGGTCAGGGTAATCGATCGGAAGTCTTAGGTACTCATCCCAGAGATCCTCTATCCGATCATAGTGTGTACTGAAATCAACAGTGGTAGGAGTAACCCCAGGAAGAGGAGGAGCATTTGGGTCCATCGTATTTCCAGCTTTATCCGGAAGGCCATCGGTGTTGATAAGGGCAAAGACCTTTATCTTCTCCCTTGGTCCGATGAGTCCATTGTCTGGATCAACTGCTCGTTTTGTTGCTTCAAGTATCTTCTTTAACGCTGATTCAGTATCTGTTCCACCAGCGCTCACGGTAAGATAGCCGATGGTCGGATTAACATAGTGGGCTTTGTCGCTCGGATTAATAAATGTTCCCGTGGTGTTGATTCGCCCCTCTGAATCAAGTGCAGAGTAAGGAGGAACACTAAAATCCCATCCAAGTAGGGTATGATACGGTGCCCAAATATTCCCGGCAGCATCTGTTCTGCGTTCTTGCGGTAAAAAGCGGTCAGTAACTGGGTTCACCCATCCCCACGGAACCCAACGAAAGAAGTTAAGGGGATCTGCTGGATGCTGATTTGCTGCTCCATCACCGTAAGGACTATACCCAACGTCTCCGCCCTTAGCCGAGTAGGTGTTTCCAGGGCGAGTATCTTCGATAGGTGCCAGGTACCTGACGAGGTTATAAATACTTGGTGGACCAAAATCTACTGTTTGTGGTCCGGCAGTTAGGTCGGATATGTCGGTTACCTGTACATCCGTTGGAGGTTTTAGGAAAAATCGTGACTTTGGATTCAGTGGATCGTTGCCTGGTCCGTTCACCACTTCTGGCCAGCGTAACATAGCTATCGCCATCCGTGTATTCACCATGTTTCTACCCATATTCGCATGGATAGGTCCAGCCGAGGATCTGCCCGTATCCCAGCGCCAAACATCATCCAAGTTTAAGGCAAGATCGAATATGCCAGTATTCCTATCTGCAGCCTGCCAAGGAGAATTCACGAGCGTTGAGGGATCTCCAGGAGTGCTTTCATATCCCTTATCGGTAGGATCCCAAAGCCACCAGGAGCCAGGAATCTCTTCTGGATCCAATGTTCGGCTGTTAAACCCAATAGCCGGGCCACGATTGTGAGCAGCCGAGAACACACCAATTGACTGCATTAGGATATCATCAAGTTCTATATTAAATTGCTGTACAAGTTGGTTGTTTGCGAGGATGTAGTCCGTGAACTGCCATCGAAAGATATTAAATTGACTCTGTATCCCTGAAACAAAAAGCTCAGAAAATCCTGTCGGTGGATTGTTCGGACCAAGAGCGCGTTCTGCTGCAGTCAAATGCCTCTGATTCGGAAGCCAAGGCCAAGCACATTGGAACTCATCAGCAATTGGAAGTACGCCGTCACACGCCCCTCCACCACAACAACTCGCTCCGCGGTACATAGGATTTGGATCTCTACAGGGATCAATAGGGTCACCAGGAGTATATGGGCTTGGGGGTGGAGTGCAGCAAAGATTGTTCACAACATCTGGTAGAAGGCGACTTTCTGGGCATCCTGCGCCACGGAGATCTCTATGAGTTCGCGCCCCAAGAATGCTGATGGGAACAGCCCCTGGAGTGGCTGGATCAGCGTACGGAAAGCCGTTGGTACACCGCAATTCCTGTGCCGGGTTAGCGTTGACGAGCTCTCCATTTGGTCCCAATGGAAGATTGGTGTAGTTCGTACCAGTAGGCCCAATAAATGCGTTAGAGTTAATAGTTGTTAGACTGTTTAGCGTCACCGGAACTGCACGAGAACCAACGAGATATCCGGGAAGATAACGTCGATAGACATCTAAGTTCGCTAACTTACAAACATCTGGTAAGGAGGTGTCATTTCCTGGAAATCCGCCAACACCGTAGCCATCGGTATCAATAAAGACTCCAATGTCCATAGAATTGAGCGGGGGGGCAGATGGTGTGCCGAAATTTGGTCTCAGAGGATCCAGTGGTATTCCAGCCGAACGCAAAATGCCGTCAAACTGAACGCCGTCATTTGGACCTCTACGGCTAGCCGTCATATCAACCATATTGGCGAGGTAAGCAGCAGAACGGGTGCCACTCAACGAAACAAAATGCTTTTGGCCAGTAAGTATACGAAGGAACGATGCGAGAAATTGATTGGCTGAGGTTCCATCGTGAGAGATTGAGGCGGTGTAGGTTGCTGGTCTGGTGCTCGTGTCTACAGTGAGAGTTATTGTTCTGCCATCGCTGATGATCTGAGGAGTTTCGACCGGATCGACATCGGTAAAGCCGTTAATGCGAAATGCTGAGGCTCCGGCATCAAGGGCGCTCTGAACATTGTGGGCGTTATGCATCGCGTCAATCGCCATCTTCAGGGCGGCGTGCTCCTTCAGGAGTTGACGATTATTTTCAGCGTACTGAAGGCACATGCCCATTAGTAGGACGATAGAAAAAATGACAGCGAGGGCGATAATGTAAACGGCGCCAGCATCCTCATGGAACTTATTTTTGCGATCACTCTTGTTTGAAGCACGACGATTTGAAGCACGGAGAGCGCTAATCATGAGGCCTCCACGGGTGCAAGAAAAGTAAATACCTCAAACACAGGATCAGAGCTTGGCTCTATCCATGAGAAAGCACCTCCGGAAAAGACTCGGGGAGGGCTTACGCAGGCACCGACAGCAATGAAGGAGCGGCGATTCAGGTAGAAACTAAAAGTTGTGCTTCCACCCCCAGTAGCTGATGAGCCAAGGGTCGTTTCAATAATTGGCTCGCCAACGGGCAGGGGATTCGTTCCT
>JAGRAT010000115.1 GCA_020434495.1 Bdellovibrionales bacterium
TTCGGGAGCACTTCGCCCCCTGCCAACTTAACCTCTTTCCTGTCGGCCTTTGCCACATGAGAAAGAGAATAGCCGACCATCGTTGCCGTTTCAGATTCAGGATCAAAGCGAATTAAGCGAATCAGGCCAGCAGAGTCGGCTGTCTTCCCTTTGATATCAAGAACCGCTTGGGGGGCCATCCAGAGAACCCCCGTGGATTCGACGGCTACTCCTTCAAATCCTCTTTTGGCATAGATATACTTATAAAGCTTCGGCAGTCCTTTTCCTGGCCGATATTTTTTCACGATCTCACCAGAGGAATGGTTTACCTTGTACAATGCCGGGCCGTACTCATCGACCAGCCATGCGAATTTTCTATCGGGTGAGACAGCTATCCCTTCCGGATCGAGCCGAAGAGAGGAGGAATATTCTTTGCAACCGTCTCGAATACCAGAAGCATCCTGCCGGCCCCTTTTCTTTGATAGCTGAAACAGTGGTGTATAGGACTCTACAAGAAACGTTGCCCCCTGCTGCTTGAATCGGACGAACCCAGGCACGAAGTGCGGCAGACCGTATCGCTCCCCCTTACATACCTCACCATTGCGGCACTCTCTCCCAATGAGCGGTCCATTGTCTGTAACACCGAGGTAGCTGTTGTTTCCGATATACGCCAGTCCGGAACCGAAAGAGAAAGAAAAGTGCTCAAGATTTAATGATAGCTTTGCAGTTAGCTGGATTGGTTTCCCGAGAGAAAGTACTCGGGCACTCTCATCCGCTGCCCCTTTTGCTGCAAATGAAAGGATAAGAAGAATAGAAAGGCCAGCAAAGAAAAGCCGGCGTGGAAGAGGAAATTTAACAAGGAGAAACATTCCACGCCGGCTTAGAGGAGAAATCATTCGAAACTGAGGAGCCGTAATTTTTATCCTCCTCTAGCCTCACTTTCCCAATGACTCGAAGCACTACCACGAAAGAGAACCTGCTCCCTGATACTCAGTAACCCGAGTCTCAAAGAAGTTTTTCTCTTTTCCAAGGTCAATGGTTTCACTCATCCAAGGAAATGGGTTCTTAGAGCCATACTGTGTTGGAAGTCCAATTCGCTCCAATCGTCTATCTGCAATATGTTGAACATACTCTCGAAACATCGGAGCACTGAGCCCCAAAATTCCTCGAGGGAGGCAATCAACAGCATACTGATACTCAAGCTCAACCGCTTGACGAATGATATCAACGATATGCGCCTGAAAGTCTTCAGACCACGCTTCTGGATTCTCAGCCTTAATTCCATTTATGAGATCTATTCCAAAATTTAAGTGGATAGTTTCATCACGAAGAATGTACTGAAACTGTTCGCCAACTCCGGTCATGCGATTCTGGCGCAAGAACGAAAGCATCATCACGAAACCGCTATAGAAGAAAATCCCTTCCATAACGACATAAAAACCAACAAGGTTCTCTATGAATTTTTGAGTGCCCTCAAGAGTTTCCGTTGTGAAGTCTTCACGGCAAACATCCTCGGTAAGCTGCATCTCGAACTTGTCTTTTCCATTGATGGAATTCACTTCGTTATACATATTGAATACCTCTCCCTGATCGAGGGAGAGTGATTCAACGATGTAGTGGAACGTGTGGGTGTGAACAGCTTCCTCAAACGCCTGTCGAAGCAGGTACTGGCGGCACTCTGCATTCGTTACGTGCTTGAAGATTGCTAATATAATGTTGTTACCAACTAAGCTCTCGGCAGTACTAAAAAATCCGAGGTTGCGCATGATGACACGACGCTCATCTTCGGTAAGTTTTGAAGACTTCCAAAGCTCGATATCCTTCGACATCGGCACTTCAGTCGGCAGCCAGTTATTTGCGCAACCGTTTAGGTAGTGCTCCCATGCCCACTTATACTTGAGCGGCATGAGCTGATTGACGTCAACACGGCTGTTATTAATGAGTCGCTTTTCAGATGCGATAAAACGCTGATCAGTCCCAGCATCTGCACTTGAGGCTCCTTCTTCAGTTCCTGTGTTTTCATCATCATCAAAGTTCAGCATTTACTTTTCTCCGTTTATATATTTGTTGCTTAACGGTCCTAAACATCCACTCTTACTGGCAGCTTTCGCAATCGCCATCCAGGTTACACACGGCTTTTGGCATCTGCGCCGAACCCTTTGTTTCAGCAGCAGCATCCATTTTCACCTGCGTCCTCTGAACCTGAATATCTGCTGAAGCCGACTTGCTCTTCATCCAACGAGGCTGCAAGCCACGCTTGTTGATATCCATGGTCGACTTCTCTATCTGAGTAGCTCCCAGAGAACGGAGGTAGTAAGTGGTCTTTAGCCCCTTCCTCCAAGCTCGCGTATACATATCATGCAACTTCTTCCCACTCGGCTCGGCGAGATAGAGGTTCAATGACTGCCCCATATCAATCCACTTCTGCCGTCGGCTTGCGCACTCGATAATCCACTCAGGCTCTATTTCAAATGCCGTAAGGAATGTCTGCTTCACATCTTCCGGGATACGCTCGATTTCCAAGATCGATCCATCAAAATACTTGAGGTCATCGATCATCTCATCATCCCACATGGCCAACTCTTTCAGTTTCTTCACAAGATATGTGTTACTCACCGTGAACTCTCCTGAAAGGTTGGACTTCACGAAGAGATGCTTATAGGAAGGTTCAATTGATTGCGTTACTCCGGTTATATTCGAAATAGTAGCGGTAGGGGCAATTGCCATCGTGTTGCTGTTACGCATGCCATTTGCCTTCACTGCTTCACGAACGACATTCCAATCAAGCTTGGAGCTCCTATCAACATCGACAAACTCTTCCCCCCGCTCCTGGGCGAGAAGTGCAATGGAATCGATTGGCAGAAGCCCTCTGTCCCACTTTGAGCCTGGGTAACTCGGGTAGCGACCTCGCTCCTTTGCCATCTCTGTTGAAGCAAGTATAGCGTAGTACGAAATAGCTTCCATACTCTCGTCAGCAAAGCGCACCGCTTCCTGACTCGCGTAGCTTACACCAAGCTCATAGAGAGCATCCTGGAACCCCATCAGGCCAAGACCCACCGGTCGATGGGAGAGGTTCGCATTTCGAGCTTCCAGAGTCGGATAGAAGTTAATATCGATTACGTTATCGAGCATGCGCATCGCTGTTGATACGGTTGCCTGCAACAATCCAAGATCCAACTTGCCGTCGACGAGGTGAGCACTGATATTAATCGAGCCAAGGTTACACACTGCGGTCTCATCCGCAGAGGTATTGAGCAGGATCTCTGTGCACAGATTCGAGCTGTGTACCACACCAACATGATCTTGAGGCGAGCGAATATTCGATGGATCCTTAAAGGTGATCCACGGATGCCCCGTCTCGAACAACATGCTGAGCATTTTTCTCCAAAGCGTCACTGCTTCGACTTTCTTGAAGAGCTTCATCTCTCCAGTCTCTGTCATCCGCTCATATTCTTCATATCGGGCGTCAAAAGCCGATCCATAGAGATCGTGAAGATCCGGAACATCGCTAGGACTAAATAGGGTCCAAGTACCATTTTCTGAGACCCGCTTCATGAAGAGGTCCGGAATCCAATTCGCCGTATTCATGTCATGCGTTCGACGACGCTCATCCCCGGTATTCTTTCTCAACTCAAGAAAATCCTCGACATCAAGGTGCCAGGTCTCAAGGTACGCACACATTGCACCCTTGCGCTTGCCACCTTGATTCACCGCAACCGCAGTATCGTTCGCTACCTTAAGAAACGGTATAACTCCTTGGCTTGTTCCGTTTGTTCCCTTAATCCAAGATCCAGTAGCTCGAACATTTGTCCAATCATTCCCCAGACCTCCTGCCCACTTCGAAAGCTGCGCATCATCAGAAACAACTTTGAAAATGTGCTTCAGGTCGTCCATTACCGTGGAGAGATAGCAAGAGCTCAACTGCGGATGGAGCGTTCCGGCATTAAAAAGTGTCGGTGTACTCGATACGAACAGGAACCGAGAAAGAACGTTGTAGAACTGAATGGCTCGCGCCTCCTTCTCTTCTCCTTCCTCGATAGCAAGCCCCATGGCAACTCGCATCCAGAAAATTTGAGGCGTCTCCAATCGTCTTCCCTCATGATGAATGAGGTAACGATCGTAGAGTGTTTGCAATCCAAGATAGGCGAACTGCTGATCCCTCTTGAGCTCAAGCGCTGAAGCAATAGCATCGAGATCGTACTCGAGCAGACGCGGGTCCAATCGCTCAAGCTCAATGGCTTGTTTCAAATAGTCTTTGAAATACGCGCGGTGATTCTCGTTAAGGGAAGGGCTATGTGCATCCGTCGACAATGTCTCTCTATAGATGACATCGAGAAGTAGTCTCGCTGCCACATAAGAGTAGTCCGGCTCCTTCTCGATCCGGGCCTTCGCGGCCATGATGTTTGAAAAATTAACCTCTCGCTCTCGAACTCCTTCATAGAAGTTATTGAGGGAAGCTTGTAGAACGCTCTCAGCATCAACGGTTTCTTCGTATCCGCGACAGGCGAAATCGATACGAAGTCTCAATTCCCCCTCGCTGAGATCAAAGGTGCTACCATCCTTGGCGGTTACCTTAAAAATATGCCCTGGATCTGTGATAGCAAGATCAACCTGTTGCTCAGCTTTCTTAACAACGATCTCTTCTGTTCCTCGATCGCGAACAATTGCTCGTGAAGTACGATAAATGATGAAGTCTTTAGCCACCTGGAAGAAGCCTTCGGCCATCATCTGGCGCTCAACCTCGTCCTGGATGAGCTCAACATGAAGCGTCTCCCCAGCGCGATACATCTCAACTGCGCGCTTGACAACCTTAGAGGTGATGAGGTTTACGGCATCAATAACCTCTTGAGGAGTTGGGCCTTCAAGTTGATAAGTAGCCCGGAAGGCTTTCTCTATGGCAGAAGCGATCTTCAGCGGATTAAACCGAACAAGGGTAGAGCCATCGCGTCGATAGATCTTCAAATTTCGAGGTGAATCCTCTCTCCGAAGGCGTCGATCATCTCGATAGGAGATGTACTTGCGACCGACCTCGTAGTGGCCCTCTTCGAGCAGCATCCTTTCGACTGTGTCCTGTATCCCCTCAACGGTAAGACAAGCTCCACGAAGAGCCGCCTGAAAGCACTCATCGGTAACTTTTCCCGTTACCTTCTTAACAGCAACGAAAATATCCTTTGGAAGGGGCTCGCTCTCTGGGATATCTTTCGTCGCTCTAAAGGCAAGCTCAATAGCACGACCAATTCGATCTTTCCTAAATGGGACCAACATACCGTCCCGCTTTACGACCGTGCACTCTTCCGGAGTCTTTGGAGGATCTACCTGACTAGAAATCGCTATCCTTGCTTCCCCTCGAACACTCGACCCGTTGGACACAACATCTTGTGCTGCGCCAGCTGCTAAACCAGTGTTTCCGTGGCCTTGATTGTCGCTACTTGAGCCTCCGATCATAGTCCCTTATCTCCTCAGTTAGGTTTCTCTGATATAAATCTCAATTGCCCTTCGCTTCGACCGCCCAACAGTCTGTAACCATTATGTTTTCAGCGGATAAAGACGACCTTTTTAGGGCAAACTCTCACTACCAAGACGTGAAAAATAGCCACGCCCCCCCACTTCTCCGAATCAACTAGGCCTTCAAACGGGCCTAATCACAAAGAGAAAGAACAGACTACCGGGACGCAACTCCTCCGTGACGGCATCAATTCCATCTATTATTTAAACACAATATGTTGGGGTTCGCCAAACTTCCTAACACTACATATATGGAATTCGACTTCCGTATGTCCATTGATAAAATGCATTCTCATCAAAAAATAACATCGTCTCATTGCTAAGCTTCTGAATAGACTGAACAACCTGATTCAAAATAGTTTTATAACGGCTGTTAACAGGCAGTGGATAACTCTGTGGAGAAGATGTGAAAGTACGTTGGACTTCCTAAATTATTGAATATGCATTAGTTTTTTGTTCAAGAGATGCGTTATTGGCCGATTCACTCATATCCTGATTACAAATGACTATTTTAACTAAAGATACCGAATATTCTCACGCGATCCTGTCCTACCTCCTCGCGGCTCGGCAGGGAGAGTTCGCCTACTTGAATATCCTCGGTCGACTCGGCGCGGAGGTCCCCGGAAAAGAAGTTGTGGGTGAGATCCAGAAACAGATCGATCTGCTCAACGGCTGCCTCAAAGAGACGCTAGAAGACAAACCAGTATTTAAACTCACCTGGGAAGAGCCCGAATCAGATGTCGCGAAGAAAATTTACGAAATTGCCGACCAAGTCACAGTAAATCTAGAGGAGCTCACGCACGACCTCTCCGCTATATTGTCCCGTCAGCAGTTCAACGAAATCACTGGAACAAGACTCATCTTGCTCCTTGCAGCCCTCGGTCGACATACCTACGCACGAGACAACTACCTCCGTTGTTTTTACAATTTTTACAAAGATCTTGGTAACAGCGAGGATGCTACCCGCTATCGAACTGGGGTGAAGTCTAGCGAAAAGGATGTGGAATATACGAACGGCCTCATTGCCGCATACCAACAATACCCAGAACTCCCACTAGAGTTTTATCACACCCTATTTGGCGAGGTGATAGCTCTTCCCGGACTAATAAGAAAGCAGATATTCGATCTCCGACTACTCTGCTCTGTTTACAAAGGACCATTTACTTACGAAATGGCCCAGATACCCGAGGATCGCGCAAACCAATGGGCCCAGCTTGGGGTTTCGGCTGAAGAAGCCGGAAATTGGGAGGCCTGGGGAATACATCCACAAGAGGCGCTCCTTTGGATGCAGGCTGGTGTATCTGAAATTTCCATCGCCGGACTTTGGAAGGCGTGGCGATTTCCCGTCGTCGAAGCAGCAAAGTGGATTCAAGGTGAGTTTGCTCCAAATGAGGCGGCAGATTGGGCCAATGAAAACTTTGACCCTGACGAAGCACGTCAACTTATCAATCGTGGGGTTTCCCATCCCTCACTGATAAAATCATGATCCGCTCAAAACTCCCAGCCACATCTCCATTGCTCATGTTGGCACCGATGGAGGGACTTACAAATTTTGGTATGCGCGAGCTTCTCATCTCCCAAGGTAGCATTGACGTCGTGGCCACTGAATTCGTGCGAATAACAAGCGCTCGTCAGCGAATTGCCCCATTTCAACGACATACCTCAACGCCACTGCAGATACAGTTCATGGCATCTGATATCGGAGCGATACGTGGTGTAATTGAAAATCTTAAAACTCGTGAGATTCTCTTTGAAGATGATTGGATTGATTTAAACGTCGGCTGCCCCTCGCGGCGAGTAAACTCTAGAGGAGCTGGAGCGGCGCTTCTCTTAGAACCGGAAAAGCTCATGCTCATGATCTGCCAAATGAGAGAAGTTCATGAAACCGGGCTACTCTCAATGAAAACACGGCTCGGATACAATTCAAGCGAGGAATTCCCCCGCATACTCGAGTGCCTAAAGGGTGCCCCACTAGATCTCATCACCATTCATGCCCGTAGCAAATGCACTGCGTATGACCCCAACTCACTTCAAATCGACAAACTTAAACAAGCAGCAGAGGAACTGCCCTATCCCGTCATCGGAAATGGCGATGTCACAACTCCCGAGGCCGCAACACGCATGCTCTCCACTGGAGTCTCTGGCGTCATGTGCGGCCGAGGAGCCCTTATTAACCCATATCTGTTCTGTGAAATTCGCGCCGCTTTAGAAGGGAGGGCCTCCGACTTCGATGATAAAGATCTGACCCCCTCTCTTTGGCAATTCGCACTCTCATACCTTCACTACCTGCAAGGAAAAGAACACGCCGAGAACAGCAATAGCCAAATAGGAAGTTTCAAAGAGTTCGCCACCT
Source organism: Bdellovibrionales bacterium (assembly GCA_020434495.1). Taxonomy (GTDB): domain Bacteria; phylum Bdellovibrionota_C; class UBA2361; order UBA2361; family RFPC01; genus RFPC01. Next base: position 7,838 of record JAGRAT010000115.1, read on the forward strand.
GGCTCTCTCGTAACCCCTACATCGGTCGAAATTTCTTTGATGAGATAAAACGAATGAGCTCCCTCAAGGAGATAGAAAATTTCCTCCTTAAATCCACACCGACCTTGTCGGCGCCTGGGTCGCAAAACAACTCTGTCTATTCGAATATGTTTTAGGAGTTCATGAACCCGCTTTCGCAATCTCTGTGGTTAGCCTTTTCAGTCGATCGCACTCCACCTTGTTGGTGAAGCTCTGCTTAAAGAACTCTGTAGTACATATCATCTGAACTTCATTGTAGAGCTTTGCGGCCCCAGCTTGTACATGTTGGCCACCAGAACTCCTCGCCATCGTGGTAGCTATGCGCTTAAGATTTCCTGCTTCTCTTTCAATATCTCGAAGTCTCTCCTTGTCTGACTTCTGAACACTTTCTCGAAAACTTTTTACATCAAGTCGTGCACGGGGCGAGAACTCATCTGCCTGAGTCAATTCTACAGAGGGAAGCTCTCGACTCTGCACCTTCCCAATAGCCGGCGGCGTAAGAACTTTCTGTGTTCGGACATCGTCACAAGGTTGATTTCGATAAATACCATCACCACAGACATATAACGGACTCCCTTTTTGAGCGCTCGCATTCGCGGCGACTTTCGCTTCTTCAGATAAAACTGGAGATGAAAGGCCAGCACCGACGAAAAGCAGACCGACGAAAATGACTTTAAACTTATTCGTGAAGTTGTTCATTTAAAGAATCCTTTTCAGTTCGCGACAAAAACTCTGCTCGATTCATATCATAAAACAGCAGACTAATGCAGTTCTAATCACTTCCTACAAAGCTCTCTCCGAATGACCAAACCACCAGAGGGAAAATCACTTGGACCAAGGTCTTTTTGGAAAAATGTCAAAGAGTTAGCCGTCATATCGACATCCGGACCATAAGTCGGTATTCAAACTGGGCGAGATTTTAGGAGACAGTAATGACGATTGAAGAAGGAAAAAAGGCCCCTACCTTCTCCCTCCTCGGGAGCGACGGCAAAAAGCATAATCTAAAAGATTACGCCGGTCAGACCGTCATCCTCTACTTCTATCCAAAAGATGACACTCCTGGCTGCACAAAAGAAGCATGCTCCTTCAAGAGTCTTCACAAGAAAATCGAAAAGAATAACGCGGTCGTATTGGGGGTCAGTAAAGATAGCGTCGACTCTCACAATGCATTTATTGAAAAGTTCAAACTCCCCTTCATCCTCCTCTCCGATCCAGACGGAAAAGTCATGGAAAAATATGGTGCTTGGGGAGAAAAGAATATGTACGGCAAAAAGACCGTGGGGGTCATAAGATCAACCACTATTATTGGCACCGATGGAAAAGTTGCCAAACACTGGAAGAAGGTTCCAAAAGCTGAGACCCATCCCGAGAAAGTGCTCGAATGGTTGGAGAGCAACTAAGGAAGGCAAACTCGGGGCATTATCACGCAAGTTTTTTTAATTCTGAGGAGCTGTACTTGGCACACTGAGCACCTTCGATCTGGATTTGTTCAAAGGCGGCACAATGGTTCTATATCTGCCGGCAGATCTCCCCTCCCTAATAGAAGTCAAATTGGAAGGAGAATTCGAATCTTTCGACGCATCGTCACTCTTCCTCATTTCACTCTGATTCTCTCCACTATTCGCACCAGGAATTTGCCGTCCTTCTTCGTCC
>JAGRAT010000116.1 GCA_020434495.1 Bdellovibrionales bacterium
CTTCCACTCGTAAGAACGGCGGAAGACGCGACAATTCTTCTCTTAATAGCTCAAATTCTGGACTGCCGGGCGTGTGGTTGCCCGCAAGCTCTACTACCGCCTCTACAGGGCGAAAGTAATCCACTCGAATTCCTGGTATGTTTGTAGGACAGAGAGAATCTTGGTTGGAGGCGGGCAATGCAAACTGGGGATCTGCACCTTGAGGGACAGCCTCATGTTCATTTAATGGAGCCTGCGAGTCCTCAGGACTCTTTTCTGGACGAGATCGTTTTTCTTCATCATTCCCGTGGGTAACCATCACCAATCTCCTTGCAAAAACCTCTGAAGCAGAGGCAAGTCTACCAGTAGTGCAATTCTTACTAACCTATTCTGAATGGGCATTCGGATACCGAAGAAACTCGTAGTACTAAATCGAGAATCGTGCTGGCAGCGCCAAGAGATAGGGAAGAAAGTGAGTTTGTCCAAACTAGACGCGGTCTCATAAAAAGGAAGATTCTGAATACAACGTCTATGTCCACGTTTTCCGTATACGCTCGTGTCTACTTTGTACGGATAACTATTTATGAGACCGATTCTCCCTACTTTCTAGTCCTAAACTCTCCCACATCAGCAACCGACAACTCCTGACCGGCACCTTCTATCACGATGGCGTTCTGACCAAAGATAACCTTTCCGTTCAACTGTCTCCGGTAGGTATTCAGAGTTCTTAAGGGCTCTCCCCTATTCTTAGAAATAGCTCCCCGCTCCTGATCTACGGTAGTAATCCCACATCGCTCACACTCCTTAACAAGTTCAAGCTTGGCTCTATCACCACGTGAAGGGATGAGAACTCATCCTCGTCGTAAGCAGCATCTCCCTCATCAATCCCAAGGACCTCCACCCCGTGGATTCTTACTGCACGCCTCTCGACGCTAGAACTCTTAAGACTAAGTTCGAACGGTTGTATACCAGCACAGTCAAGAACTAGTGAATCATCTGTAAGATGAACTTGAACTCTACTCATGGCTGGCAATTGTCCACTCTATTCTCCTCCCGAACAAGAAGATTAGGGGGTCCTCATTTGGGTTTACAAAACACTACTGTAGCAGTCCTCATGAGAAATGTCCGATTGGACTTGTGTGAATGGGGGGGGCCTAGAGCCCTCTCAGGGGATCCCCACTTTAATGAGGGAAGGTGAAGTTAAAGAAAGATTTGCTTCTTCGCTCTAGAACGGAAGGCGAGCATTCCAAATCGGCATAACAATTAGGCGAGGACGAAAAATAGAATTTACAAAGGAGAAATCAATTTCCGAACTCTCAGGATACTGCACCTGAAATGACAATTTATATCTCTCACTATTGAGCACAGAGAGGGGAGCGCCCGGGGGTTGCCGAAAAGGCCCACCAAAGAAGGTACCTGGATTGCCCGCCAGTATGAATCCCTGCTGACGCTGAAGTACATAGCTCAGGATTCGAGCTTTGGCCTCATCCGACGAATACTTCCCCTCAGCCATATTTAGCGCTTCTGAATTATCGAAGCCCAAAGTAGAGCTATAAGGGACAATTCTTGTAAAGCCTGCGGCTTGAAGTGTATGGGAGAAGACCTGCCAATGGTTATCTGGCCTGAGCTTTTGCAACCCCGATTCATCGGGTGCGAACAGCGCACCGGTGCTCACCGAGTCGAATACCATAACTCCATCGGGAGCGAGCCTTCGCCTCACGAAGGTGTAAAATTCACGACTGTAAAGCTTTGAGAGTTCGTAGTCTGTTGGTGTTGGAAAATCAATATAAATAGCATCAAATGTTTCTTTCCCCTGACGCACATATTGGAAGCCATCATCAATAATGGTTTCCACTCGATCATCGTGCAACGCGTTGTTGTTCATTCGCAAAAGAATCGGATGAGCCTTGGCGAGCTCAATTAATCGGCTGTCCAAATCCACATGAGTTATGGATGATATCTCCGGATAGCGAAGAAGCTCCCGGATAAGCAATCCGTCGCCACCGCCAAGAACTAACACCCTCGCCGGGATTCTAGCGGTTTGCATAATAGGAACATGAGCGAACCATTCATGGTAAACTTCCTCGTGATTCGAATGAAACTGCCAATCTCCATTCAGAAACAGCAGTCGGTTGTGAGGCCAATCTTGGTTTGAAGTAAATTTTGTTGAGAAACCTTGAACAAAAGGATCGGTTCCATCCCCTTCCAGATCATGCAAAAGATCAATTTGCTGATAGGAAGAATGAATTCGCAGGATATCGGGATATTCAGTGCCGAGCGAAAAGTACTCACCTAAGGAACGACTCAACAGACGATAGCAGTAATATCGCTTTAAGAAGAACTGTTCTATCTGGGACTCTCCGGCAAACGAGAAAAGAAACACTAACAAGAGAGTTACAGTGGCAAATCTTACAAATCGAGAGATATGACCAGTGACAAACCATGCTGAAAGTATAAGAGCTGCCATCAAGTTCACTGTCGCGACAATCGTACCAATTGTAAAAGTAGAAAACGAGGGCAGAAGAACAAGCGGAAAGCATACTGCTCCAAGAAGAGATCCAAAGTAGTCAAAAGCGAGTACGGGATTTGTTAAATTATCATCACTTGTGGAGCATTTCCCAGCAGATATCAGCAGAGGAAGCTCAATTCCACTTAGTGCACCAATGAGCAAACTCAGACCGAGTGAGCTTCCGAAGAAAAGCGCAAGACCAAGATCTGTATACCCCCAATAGTCGAGATAACAGTACAAAGAGTGAGCGCTATGTAAAATTGGGACCGAAGCAAAACCAACAATCGAGAGCACAATTTCAAGATTTCGCAATTGGCACCAAACAAGCTCAGCTCTGCTCGGACAAATAGGGATACAACGGTCACAGAGTAGTGAGCCGCAGCCCATTCCAAGTAGAAAGCACCCGATAACTAAACTGTACCAAACAAGAGCGTTAGCAGCGAGCAAGGCAAGAGAATGGGCTATTAGGAGTTCATAAGAAATGCTGCACCCTGCAACGACTAGTGAGAGAATCAGAAGTGGGATATGCTTCCATATGGCGTCAAGAGAACTGAATCCATCATCAAAATTCCCTCCCTCTATATTCACCGACGAGTCCATGCGGAATTACACCTAAAAGCCTCGCTTCAATACTCGCGATTCAAACCGTTCGGCTCCAATTCTGTCCGCGACATATTGCACTGCTCCGGATGCATCCATAGAAAGGTTGCAAGTAAATAGGTCCATTGCCATATAACAATGCTCTGGCCAGCTATGAAAACTAATGTGAGATTCAGCAATGAGCACCACCCCGCTCGCACCATATGGCACGAACTGATTCACACGATGGTCAATGTAGGTTGCTCCACAAACCCGTACTGCCTCCAGAAGTATCGGTTCAAGTGCACTGGCATGCGCGATGACCTCCCGTTCGGCTCCAATATATTCCACAATCGTGTGGAGCCCTAAGAGGTGCTCAAATTCTTCAGATTCAGGAGACATATCAGGATCCAGGTTCATCTCTTACTTAGATGCTCCTAAAAATTTAGCGATTCCATGCTAACACTCAGATTTAACTAATTTTTTCTAAGTTATCGGCTTCCGATCTCGCCCCAAGCAGATTACCCTCTCAACACCAAGAGAAGCGAGTATTTTCAATGTTCCGAATAATTTGGGCGACACCCATCGGTCTCAGTGCTCTGCTATTTTTTAGCCTTCAACCGATGATAGCTAAGCTGATTCTTCCTGCGTTCGGCGGCGGTGCCTCTATATGGATTGTCTGCCTCGTTTTCTTTCAAGTAGTTTTATTCACTGGGTACGGGTATACATTTTGGCTAAGTAAGATTCGTTCGCTCAAAGTTCAAATTAGCGTACATCTTGTTTTTCTCCTTGGCACCCTATTTTGGCTACCGATCTCTCCTGTTTTTCAAGGCATCATCAGTAGCGAATATTCACCAACTCTCCTTCTCTTTCTTTTTTTAACCTCAACTGTTTTCGGACCAAGCGCTGCTCTTTGTGCCACTAGCCCCCTTTTTCAATTATGGTGGAGCCATGCCCACTCAGAGACGACCGCCTACAAATTTTACTCGTTTTCGAATATCGCCTCCCTAGTTGGCCTGTTTCTCTATCCTTTTGCCCTCGAACCGATCCTCACTCTCGATCAACAGATTGCCTTTTGGTCGCACCTATACCTTGCATTCGTAGTAGTTACAGTATTGGTTCTCCCTATTGCTCTTCGATCTAACGAAGCGAACGTCGATCAGCATTCTCAAGCAGAAAAGTTACCATCTCATCGCGACCTGATTCATTGGATTCTACTTCCAGCAACCGGATCTATTCTCTTATTATCGATTAGTCAGATCCTCACTACGGATATTGCTCCAGCCCCTCTTCTCTGGATCCTCCCCCTTGCTCTCTATCTTCTTACCTATTCTATCGCTTTTTCGCTTGAAAACTTTCATCTCTCGGGGACGCTACGAGTTCTCTTCCTTGTCCTTTTTTTTCTCCTCCCCTGCATTCTCCTCAAAAAGCTCCCCCTCTCCACCATGGAGGAACTACTCATCGCGCTCGGAAGCGTATTTGTCTTCTGCAGTTTGCTACACGGGGAACTCTCAATTTCAAAGCCAAAGCGGGAAGCTCTCCCGCTCTTCTACCTCCTCATTGCTTTTGGTGGAGGGATCGGAGGTTTGTCCGTAACAGTTGCAGCTCCAATACTCTCCAATTTGAATATTGAGCTACCCATTGCCATGACAGTCACCTTCATAGTCTTCATCTTCTCCATTTTACGTAAACATCCTTCCCGATGGTGTTCTATCATTCTCGGTGTGGTGACATTTTCGGGAGCCGTGCTCATCTTCTGGCTGACAAGCTTCTCCCAATATCCCGAAAGCCATCGACTCTACGCGATCCGAAACTTTTACGGGCAATTGGTTGTTCAGGAACGCCCACTATCCAAATCGCTGAAGTTACGAACACTCCACCATGGTTCTGTTGAGCACGGAGCTCAGTTGATTGCGGCGACCGAAAGGGAAGTGCTTCCTCCTGTCTCTTACTATGCGCCTCAAAGTGGTATCGGGCTACTCTTTTCGCACTACGAGCGCGAATTCGCACGGAGCATTCAGTCCTCGAAGAAACGGCTCAAGGTGCTCGCCGTCGGTATGGGAGTCGGAGCAATTTCAGCTTACATGCAGAGCGAAGATGTTCTTCGTTACATTGAGGTGAACCCGGCTGTAGTCGATATTGCAAAGCGATACTTCTCATATCTTTCAGCTAGCCCAATTGAAGAACAGATCTTCGTGTCTGACGGTCGTGTTGGCTTAAACAGAGCGCTAAGGACTCACGGCCCACTGGGAGTAGACATGATTGTCCTTGATGCTTTTAACTCTGACTCCATTCCTACTCACCTTTTCACGACCGAGGCCTTCTCACTGTACTTCAGACATTTAAAGCCTGACGGCGCGATTGCAATTCTTTATGACACCGATTACGCGAATCTCTTGCCAGTATTACAGGGCCACGCAAATCAGAATCACAAATCGATGTTTTCAATTCATTCAGATAAGGATGAAGAATTAGGCATCCGAGCTGTTTCTTGGGCAATAATAACTTCCCGCCCAGCTCTGATTGCTGACGAACGCTTTTGGCAATACAAGACAAATCCTACCGAGCCGTCCATCGTCTGGAGCGATTCTTTCTCTGATACTTGGTCGGTAATAGATTGGCGATAAAGAATACTGGCTATTCACCAAGATACATATCCATGGCAAGCTGATTAACAAATCCTGGATTGAGAACTAACACGAGGAGCATGATGGCGACCCCGAATTGGATAAGGAAGAGCATTCTCAGTTCACATTGCTCCTCTTCATTTGCAACTGTTTGCCAGCCATAGAGGCTCAATCCTACTATCGCGTTCACAATGGCCAGAATCAGGCCCGTCACGAATATTCCAACTTGAGGATAAAAGTAAAAAGCAAAACTCACCGCCCCAAGAAAGGCACCAAGGTAGTCGACGCCGAGCACCTTAGCTTCGCTGTGAGGTCGAAATCGATTCCCAATCTCGATCAAAAGAGGAATCTCAAAACCAGTGAGAACTCCGACAGCAATAATAAGACCATGAGCAAAAAATGAAAAAATAACACCTTCAACACCAAAAACCTGAAGCGAAAGCAGAAGCAACGGGCCAGAAGCTCCTAGCAAGCTAAGGAATATCTCTACTTTAAGTAAACTTATAATCGGATTTCTGTTGTATTGCTTGGGAAGCAAAAGAGCACCAAACCCCATCGAGCACATGTAAAGCCCCACGGTGATGCTATACCGAACTATTGTATTGCCGAGAAACGCCGACAATACCTGCCCGAGTAGCAACTCGTAGACAATACTACAGAAGGCGAGAGCTAGCGTGGCAAAGTAAAAATGAAGCAACTTCATAATACCGGGCAAAATTCTATACTGAACGCAAACTGAGATAACGGACTTTCATTTGCGGCTAAAGCGTTCACCAAAGATAACGGCACAAAGTGACATTGGTTTTGGTGATAAGCTCTAGCCCCCGTCTTGCTCTGCAAACAAGGCTTGACGGGAGGTCAAATAGCAATCCTCTAAGGAAATGATGCCAGACAAACGGCCTGACAATGTTAGACAGAAAGCCTTCGGCTTGCGCTTTTCCTTCAGGTGACCGCTCTTTGTTCTCCCGCTGGGGGCTATCGCCCTCCTCGAAAACAACACCACTTTCGTGGCATTATTGTAGGGCATTGCTACAGAATACCATCACATTGATGGAGCTACCAAGTCGTAGAATTTCCGTCGAGGTGCACTAAGATACCGCGAAGAGAAAACTCCTCCACGGCCCTCCCAAGAGAGTGCTATGCATTAATCTATTACATATTCTCGCACAAATAATTCTTGTCGAAGATAGACAAATACCGGTGTCATCGGTGGGAGATTTTCCGGGTCGTTAAAACGGTCTTCAAAACTCCAATCCCTATTCGGCGCACTGTAGTAAGTGAATGGCCCCCAGGTAGACTGAGATTTTCTCGGAGCTCCAAGGCTCACCATAGAACCTGTGTAGTGGAAATCTGGAATAGCAGATCCTTCACGGAACCATTCATTGAACCGAAACACGTTGATGGCACCACCCCCGTTACTATCTTCTCCGAAGTCCTGGCCAGCCTCTCCGTTAACACCACCAGTCCTTCGAATCGCTGATAACACGGCAGCGTTTACTGTCGTTTCATCTCCATCACGATTGTAGCGATCTGGCTCCTCCGAATCGATATCATCCCAATCATTTGATAGTAACCAGGTAGTATCAGCCATTAAGGCCGCTGGAACCCAATCCGCTGCCACCGAGTTATAGTCCCCCCAAATGATCAGTCCTTGGTCCGTAACAACAGTTAGACCTTCAACATCAGGCGCACCACCGAGACTCGATTGTAACGAGTCTCCATTTCGAATCCGAACGCTATAATTATTCTGCGCACTGGCCGCCGCGGGTCCATCAATTGCAAAGAAGAACACAAGTCCATCCTCAGTTTCATCAGAAAGAGACTTTCCGCCCATAATATTTGGCTGAGAATGGAGGCAGTTCAGGAGGCCCTGCATGTCGACCTCTAGGGTCTGTTGGTAATTATTGATGGCCGGATAAATTTGGTACTCACGGTAGAGTCTCAGCCTTTCCCCAGCTCCATCCGTTGAATTTCTATTGCCAACCACATAGGAATTCACACCTTCTTGAATAAGGCCAGGACAACTTGCGCTATGGAGCAAATTGGTGAGCGCAACATCAGTGACACCTGCAGTATTCACCACTTCTACTCCTGTTGGAGAGTTCGTGGTAACAACATTACCTCCCCCGTCCAGTCGAAGAGCCAAACGGAGATCAGCTCTCTGCCAGAACTCTCCATCGCTAAAAGCGTCCATGTCTTCCGGAGAGGGAACCGTCACGGGTTCTATACCAAGGTCTATGTTGCCCAACCAGTCCTCCACATCCGTAATCTCAAATCTATTGCTACCGCAAGCATCGAGAGTGAGATAATTCGGGGCTGATCGATCTGGAGTGTCCGAAATCTTAGCCGTGCCAGTATAACCAGAACAGCTAGAAACTGATTTCAAACCACGATACATCTCTCCAGCGATAGTCACCTGTCCAGTATAATTCGTTGTTCCACCGGTTTGTGTCCCGATGTACATATCCCCATTGGTGTGCACCGGCCCATCCATTGTCATGACAGCACCGTTAAACACCTCAAGATCTTCTTCAAAAAAGATCATGAACTGAAACAGAGGCACCTTCCTCGCTTGGAAAGTGAGATCCAGAATTGCCTCATTGCTTCCGTTCGCATTTCGCCCAACGGAACGAACGTTGTACCGATACTCAATCGCACTTAAACCCGCAAAAGTTTCTCCCGGTGGAATCACGGTGGTATTCGGGTTATCTCCATCTTCTTCGACATAGGTAGTTGCACTATGATTGTTCCCTAGAGATATAGTGGAGCACGCATAGTCTCCCGACCCGAGATTCCCTGCATCACAATCAGTGACACTCGATGGCGAGGTCCCCGAGGGAAGCGCATAATCAAGAAATACTTGCCGCAGCTCCTCCGCCCGAATGTTCAAGCCGGCCTCAGCGGCGTTAAAACCACTTTGGCTATTACGAGAGCTCTTCACCATCGCAAGCTCTGTATGGGCTACCATAAGGTATGCTCCAAGCAAACTCGCCATCAAGGTGAGCAAAAACAAAACGGAAAGAAGAGCGAGACCAACTTCACAATGTAATTTCTTCATACTACTTATCCATCATACGAAAGGACATTTCGGGGGAAATAGTTAGCCGAGAGAGAGGTGCCGTAGGTGATTCCTTTTCGTTCTCTTGCTCCAGAAAGTGTAACTTGTACGAGTTTCAGGTTCTTCCAGTCATAGGTGGCATCATCATCGAGAAGCTCAGTGATTTGGGTGTCGTCATCCATAGTGAGGACGACCTGGAAGTTGGTAACATCAAAAGCAACCGTGTTCTGTTGAGCGGAGTTTCCTTCAAATTCGAGGGTGAGGACATTGCTTGAGGTATCAACCTCAAAGAGATACTCCTCAAGTAGGTAAACCGCGGTATTAAGAGCGGAGTAGTTTGATGTCACTGCGGAAGTACTCAGTGAGTAAACGTTTCCAAAAGAGCTTTCCTCGGTGTAGTCAAGAAACTCCCCTTCGCGAGTTGTTAGATCAAAGACAAAAACACGCGTAGCTCCTCCGTCTTCCATCCGAACAGCCTCGAAAGCGTTGTAGCTATTCAAAACGTTCGCATTTACGCACCCGGAAACTGAATAATCATTTCGAGACACTGGCAGAGTAGTTGCCCCTATTGAAACGTCCTGACACAGTGCAAGTACTTCAAGTATTCGATTCCGGCGAAGCTTTAGGACATCGGGAGCTCCATTTTCTCCGTTCTCTAACACAAGCGCTGGAAATGAAGACTGGAGGTTCTC
>JAGRAT010000117.1 GCA_020434495.1 Bdellovibrionales bacterium
GTGGAAGAGTTGATCTGTTATCGGATCCGCATGAGCATCGATTGCTCGCGCAATCGAGAAAGTGCAGAGAAAAAGGAGGAGAACTATGAGAAGTCTCTGTCTAGTCTTTCTTGTCCCTTTGGGGGACCTTCCAGCAACTTGAGTTGTCTTAGGTATAGCTTCCACTTCATTTTTGTTCATGACTGCCTCGTATACTTTCATGGAAGCTTCGCTTTATTCTTCTGGACTGCCTTTTCAAAGGCACGAATTATCTTTTTTTCATTTCCTACTAGGATTACCTGAAGATGAGATTCATGGTGTTTCATCCAGTCCAATACTGCTCCTACGATTACATCTGCTGCTTTTTCGGGGGGAAATCTGTATGCGCCCATGGCGAGTGCTGGAATCGCTAGTGAAGCAATATTTTTTTCAATCGTCAGATCCAGCGCGTTTTGAACGCAGCTCTTTAGCAGGCTCTCTTCATCTTTGGTTCCACCCTGCCAAACTGGAGAAACAGCATGGATTACATATTTAGCATCGAGATTGAATCCAGGTGATAGAAGCGCCTGCCCAACTTTTGCATTCCGAGTTTCACGCCCGTGCTTCGCTAGCTCTGGTCCGGCGGCTCTGTGGATAGCGCCATCTACGCCTCCTCCCCCTGATAGGGCACCGTTGGCAGATGTGACTATGGCTTCGGCATTGATTTTCGTTATATCTCCATAAGCAATCGTTACTTTTCGAAGTGACTCCTTAGGTTCCGTACAATCATTCCTGCGCTCGGAAGTAGAACTGAGCGATTTGAGGCGACTCGTGATGGGCAAAAGAGCTTCATCAATCGAGAAAGTGGGAGAGTTTTTCTGCAGATCTAGAAAAAATTCTTCATCTGGAATCCGATTTCCGTTGGCATCCTCTCCAACTATCAACGCATGTGCTCTGCCGTCATGCCAAATTGACAGTGACGCCCCAATTTTCTCGGAGTGAGATTGAAGGACAATATTGACACTGGGTCGATTGCAGTCTTCTGGTGAATGGCCCATTTCGAATGAGAGACCGTGTTTGGCGAAGGTTTCCTTTTTGCTGGTCACCCACTCCTCGATGGATCTCAGAAACGGGTCGGTGGTTGAGAGATGCAGAAGTGAATCTGGTAACTGACAAGTGTCGAATACATCGGCTTCAATCTTATCGAGTTTCTCAGTTTCAGCGGTCTTTCTTCTATCATCTCCCGGGTTAGTTCGGATCATGAATTTCTACTTTACTCTTAAGATTTTACCGTTTTCCTCTCTTACGGACTTCACCAACAATCTCTATATCGACTGCATGTGGTTCCATCAGCGCTGGTCTGTTTAGTTTTTGTTCAAGTTTGCTTAAGTTGTCACAGGGATGTCGAACTTGGACCCAGCCCTTCTCGCTTGATCTGCGAACGTTCTCGGCTTGAGTTCTAAACTTTACGATAACTCCCGGGCGGCCCGTATATGAGCCTAGCTCAGTTCCGGCATGAGTCATTCCCGACCAGCTGAGTTGAACTCGGCCAGTATTTACCATTTTCTGGTATTCTTGCCTGGACATTACTCTGTAAAGAGTTTGAAACGTCTCATCTTTGGCCCCTCGCCAGGCGATTGGCGGTGCGAATCGGCGTGCCGGAACTTCACCCGAAGGATTAAAAAGAGCGCGCCTTGGTGCCGGCCCACCTCGAGAGAAGATGAGAAACGCCTCCTCTTCACATGATAGGCAGCGGGCTAAAGATCGAGACCCTAATAGTCCTGATGTCGGTCGAAAGGATGTTCCTCTCCCATAACCACCAGCCCCCTCAGTGAGGAAAAATAGAGAGAAGTACGCTCCCTCTGTCCAGAAGGTCTCCCAGTCATCTCGCTGGTAAGCATGGTACATGTTGTAACCGTTCTGGACTGGTTGAGGGGTGCCGGTAAGGGTGTACGTTGAGGCCACAATTGTACTGACGTCGCGTAGGGTGTCGTCGAAAATGATTCTCTGAGCACCGCCAGAGGCCTCTATCTGCGTCCAATCTTTAATGATCTTTCCTTCCCTACGCGCCCACTCGTCTGGGAGGCCTACTCTGTTTCGTCTATCGAAGTCGAGCGCCTTTCGTTCGATCGCGTTATCCATTACCTGGTTTACCCGTTCGTTGCTGTCGCCTAGACCAAAGAGGTCTGAAAAGAATCCAACCACATCAAATCCAAACTCTCCCTGCAGTCCCCACGGGTCCCAGTAGTTCAGGGTGTTGAAGTTTGAATAGCCGTACTCATTTGTTCCCCGGTGGTTGCCTGCTATCGGGTCTGGAGAGAGGAATGAACGGGTCTTCGGGTCGTACCAGCGTGCATTGGCATAGTAGAGCCCAGAGTCCAAATCCAGCGGCATGGAGTGGAAGAGCTGTTCTGTTACGGCTGCGGGATCATCTTTTTTTTTACCGCCTCTCCCAACTACCGTTGGTTTTCCCGCAAGGTCAAATGAGTAGCGAGCGAGAACTGCGCCAGCTTCGTCTGTTGCGGTGCTTACGTTGTACTGCGAGTGGGTGAAGTATGCAGCGTTTGTTTTTCCGTTTACCTCAGTAAAGCGGGCCACCCGTTCTTGATGACGAATCGGCGCATAAACACTCCACTCGTCAATGTTTCCGTTTCCGCCGTTTTCTACAGCAAAAGGAGTCGTTCCCACATTTCTGAGAATCTTGTTTGACGATGGACCAAACATCCCAACGAGTCGGCCCAGTGGGTCATATTGGTATGTTTTTAAAGGATTGCCGTATTGATCCTTTACCCCGGTGAGCTTGCCGGAAGCATCCCACTCGTATTGACGCTTATCGCTTGTGCGAAAGCCACTGCTATCATACTGGAGCTGTACCGGTCCCACCTGGGTTGGCCGTCCAGTCAGCGGATCAGTAGAGATTGCGTTCGTAGTACCGTTTGCCGTAGCGGAGGTCATCACCATGGAATCACCGCTGTAGGAGAATGTCTCAGACGCTGTCGCGTTGCTAGCAGCGCATTGTGCACCAGCAGTGAGCCCCGTGTGATACTCGGTAATTCTTAGGGCATCGTCTCTTACGGCACACTGCTCACCCGTAGTGCCGAGCGAGCGAATGCGTTCAATAAACTGCAAGGAGTCTCGTTCGTAGACAGTGCCGTCAAAGACCTGCCCACTGCCATCACTACTGATAACTGACTGGAGGACTCCGTATTCGTTGTAAAAAACATCAGTACTTACGCCATTTGGTAGAGAAATGGATTGCGGTATGCTCCCGTCATAGCCGAGCTCTAGCACATTATTTGGGATATCTGTTGGAACGTTTCCAGAGAGTTCTACCCCCGATACTCTTCCAAGCTCATCGTAGTTGTAGCTCCAGATGGCATTGTTGTCGTTAGAGATTGAGTATATCCGTCCAGGATAGTACCGCCCTTCTCTCGGGGTTCTTCTGCCGTACTCCGTAAAACGGGTGATTCCATCCGGTAAGATGATCTCTTCTTTAGCAAGTTGATGGTGTTCGTCAAAGGAGTACTGAATGGTTGAGCTCTCAGTTGTTGTCCCATCACTGACAGTTCTTACGATGCGGTCTATCTGATCGAATGTTACGTTTCGAAACTGCTCGGTTGTAACTGATTTTGCGCCGTGCGTAATCGATGTTTTGTAGATACGTCCGAGGGTGTCCCGATCGAACGCGATATTTCGTCCTGCCCCATCAACAACTGTCGTTATCTGGCCTATGGCATTTCGATTGTAAAGGGTTAGCCCTCTTGCTGGGTCCAGGATAAATTTTGGGCCAAAGTGATCTACGGCGGCTATCTTTGCTTGCCCAGAGGGGTTCAGAGTCACCGTCGTGAGCTGTTTGGTTGTGGCATCAAATGAACTCAGAGTGTGTTGGTGTCGAGTTTGACTACCTGGATAGCGAACCCAATTCGTCACTCCACTCATGCTGATAGAAACTTCAGAGTCTTTTCCATCTGCTCTCTGTGACCAGGTGGTTCGCCCAAGAGAGTCATGACGCTCAAGATTGGTGAGAGGAGTGTGTGCGCCATTCTTTCCGAGGAATCTTGTCTCTACGACTCGTCCAAGATCATCGTGTACGTATTCGGTGGTAAAATTCTGTTGCTGGCCTGTGCTTTTGGAGGTCCGTTTTACCCGGTCTGGGAAGTTTGGAACGTATTCGAAGGAGAGAGCATGAAGCGGACTTTGTATATGAGTAACTGCTCCGATGGCGTTGTAGGTGAAATGCGACTCTTTGCCATCTCGTGTCCAGATTATCTCTGGTTTGGAGAGCTCATTGTAGAGGATGCTTCCACTCTGAATCCCTTCGTCGCTCGTTCCGTACACTTCTTTTCCTAACTCTCTTCCGAGCTCATCGAAGTAGTGTTTAACCCGAGAATGAAGCATGCCGTTATGCTTTATGATCTCTTGAGTAAGATTTCCTTCGCGGTCATAAATTGGTTCGTAGGTTTTGCCGTCCGCGTATTGAATAAGGTGGAGGGCTCCACCTTTTTGGGGGGAATAGTTTTTGACTGTTTCAGCGAACGTTGGATTTCCACTGCTGTCCAGCCCAGTAAGGGTCAGTGTTCTTTCTTGAGTTGGTGTATAGTAGTGCTTTTCAACTGGAAGTCCGTCCTTTATCACCCGAGCAATCTGACCGTTCCCGTCAGTGATGAAGATTAGCTCATGCATGTCGTTGGTAACCTTCTTCAGATAACCAGTTATCGGGTCATACTCATATGCTGTTCTCGCAAAGTTGTTTGGACCAATATTCGTCCAGTCAGCGCCTGCGTATACGGGGGCGATATCTTTTAAGGTGTAGTGCGGCCTTCCATCGTCGTGGCTCACATAGTCGGTTCGTATCCACGTCCTTCCAGTCGCATTGCCGTTAAAGTCCTCTGGAGTGTTGTTATTGTGGTCACGGTTTTTATCGAGCACTACAGCGAGATGACCAAACGGTCCGTAATAAAACTTGCTTTTCATTTCGGCACGCCCTGTGCCGGGAGAAGAGAACTCCTCAACAGTTCTTCCGATCGGGTCAAGTAGCTCGTTTGATACGACGGCGCTCCCGACAGGGCCGTATTCAGTGCTTGTTATCGCTTCAAGTGGATGGGAGCGGATGTAACGAATTTCGGTGTAGAGAGGAGACTGACTGTCTATTTCATCGGACCCGTTGTTTGGTCCAAAACTGATAGTGGTGATAAGTCCTCTTAAGGAATAGTCAAAGTGGGTGATTGATCCGTTTTCTGCTATGGAGCGGTCAACGGTAAGGTCTGGATTGAAGTGAGTTGTCGTTTGGTATTGTTCTTTCTTTCCAGTAGCGAGAGTAACAGGCCGAGAGAAGATAGTTTCTCTCCGTACTTTAAAGCCTGGATCCCAAGAGTTGTCTCTCGCTTCTGAAGTTCTCTTAAACGTGGCAATCGCTTCACCGTTTAAAAGAATTCGGTGTATGGGATTTGCATCAAGAAAGTGGCCGACTTCATATTGGAGGATGTTTCTCTCACCATTTGGTGCTGGCGAATCGATTGCGAGGAGTGCCCCGGTTTTTGTGTCGTACGAGTACTCGGTGTAAGTGCCGTCTTGAACGTTCGTAATTTTTGTAGGCTTTGGACATGCTAAACGGTGTAAGTATTCCGTTTGGAAAGTCATGCTTTCTGGTGCTGAAGGTCCATCGCCATCAGTAGGTCGTCCAAGGGGAGTCAGTCTTGAGGTGTATTCTCTGAGGAGCCCATCTTCATCGAAGAGGTACTCTTCTTTTCGTTCCGGTAGCCGTGTTTGAATTTTGCTTTCACCGGTTCTTCTGTAACTGTACTGATACTCGCGCAGTTTGCCGGTTTCGCTGGTAGAAGCGGTTAGCTGGTAGAGGTTATTTTGGTAGTTCCAGCTAAAAGTAGAGAGGGGCACTGTCGCCTCACCTGGTCGTTCCACCGAAATGGAGATAAGCAGTCCACTCTGGTCATACTGGTAGTTGAATTTCAGTCGGCTAGTTGGGACTACGTTTATGTCGTGCAATCCACCCGTTGTTGGAGTTCTTACGTAGCTTGATTCCTCCACTTCATGGGTAAGGAGTGCTCCTCCTGAGGAGTAGGTCCTCGTTTCATCAAGTTCTGGCAGATGTGTCTTGGTAGCGCAGCTTTCGTCTGGGCAGATATAGGTACGTCGGACGACTGTCTTCTGTCCGGTTGGTGAGTTGGTTATTTGAAATTTGGTGAATGTCGATTTTTCGGTAATCGAATCTACTTCACCGCTTGGTCCATAGGTGTAAATGGCACGGTTGTCACCTTGATCGATAATCTCCCGCAGTCGATGTCTCGGAAGTTCTCCTGATGTGACTTTTACTGGTTCGTAGAGTTGTCTTGTTCCATCACCCTTAAAAAGGATCATCTCCCCATCGGCCTTGATGAGTAAGCCCTGGTAATAGCTATATGCACCGTTTGGTTCGTAATAGATGTCCTCCGGGGTGTCTAGAAGGTCAGACAGGGGAGTCAGAGTTCCGCTGGAGCTATTGTTCCCTTGGGATGGGGAGAAGAGTGCCGCTGCCGTATGTGGTGAGTTGTTTCCTGTTCCTGTTTCACCACCGGTTGGTCCTCCCGGGCCACCAGCACCGCCAGCTCCACCAGGAGCTCCAGGTCCACCTGGAGGAATGCACATGCAGCTATTGCAGGTATACCCGGCACCTAGGATTGCGCAGTCAGTGTCGTCATCGCACTTAGGAGGAGAGGCCTGTAGCGGTACCTTCGGGCAGCCACCGGCAGGAGGGGTTACAAACGAGAAAGGGTTGCCTCCTGGTCCTCTTAGAACGATTCCGTATTCGGTTTCGTACTCGGTTTCTAGAGTTTGGGGGGCTGTTTCGCTGTCGCTTCTGCAGGGGCCGGTGTTTCCTCCACACTTCGTGGTAACTCCACTGACTGTGACCGTTACACCTCCATCCGGGTCTACTTTATCGGTAGAAGCTCCTCCCGGAGTTGTCCCTCCCTCTGGAGCTCCGGTGACCCCACTGGTGTCTTTGACCTCAGGGGTTACCCCACCACTCATCCACTTTCGTAAACCCGTGGAATCAAGGTCGGCTCCTGGATAGTCGCACAGGCCGCTTTTGGGAAGTGGAGGTACCGTTTGGGGGTTGGGGACGGCGAAAGCGTTTGAGCTAATTATGGTGATTAGCGCTATCGCTGTCCGTATCAGAATTGTTTGAACGGAATGTTCTGGTAAGGAACGTTCGAAAAATTTTGGTAAATTCGCTTCTCTCATTTCTAACCCCCAAGTGAGTGCTTCGCAGATTGTCTTTCGGCATGGGCGAATCCGTCTTGAAACCTGCTAAGCACTGTTATGACGGGCGGTTCCCTTGAGTTGCTTATAAATGCCGATAAACAACATTTTGGTAGAATCTCGCAGTAATGATTCCGGGCAATTATTGAGTAAGAATAGGGAATACTCCCGTGCTAGCGAGTAGTGTTGGACCGTCCCACCTGATTAGGATGGAGGTTGTAGTTCCGCGGTGAACTCCTATTCTGCTATGAAATCATCTTCCGGTGTTTCGGTAGATACTGCCGAGTGGAGATTGTCTGGATCGATGCGGGGTAATCTCTCTATCGGCGGGGGAGGAGTAGTGCCACAGGTGTCCGTCAGGTAGCAATCTATATACATGTCTTTACAAACAGAACCACCAATTATCGTGCAAGTTTTATTTGCACCTGGGATCGGTCTGGTTGCAGCCCAGCGGCACTTCTTTAATCTTTTGCTACAATCCTGTGGGCCCGTTGTTACACTACACTGATTTGCTGCAGCTCCGAGCGGAATATCATTGTTTGCAGCTGCACCGCCATCTTGAATTTGGGCACAGAGCCGATTGGCAACGTTTTGCTGAGTGCTGCTCGATGGGTCGTCAAAGGGGGCATTCGGCCAACCTGAGGGAGGTGTTGCTGAGGTCATGGAGGAGAGATCGCCAAAGTTTTTGACAGGAATTTTATAATAAACGCCGCAGAAAGTGAGGGTGTCACCGTCAACATCAATCTGTGCTGTTGTGGGCGCACCAAAGACCATTTCTACAATGGTTGACAATGGATGGGTGGAGAACTCATTCGTCAGCGTAGTTCCTTCCGCTCTCTGATCTCTTCGGCCGTAATGGGTGTTTAATTCAGCCTTAGTTATTGGTTGGAAGGGCCCTTTCGGATTAGGACAGGGAACCTTACTCGCTCTTACTTTGTAGAGAAATCCCGCTTCCGGTTGTGGACTTTGTCCGGCTGGTGGTTCAAATCCAACAGTGGGTAAAGGTAGGCAGATGTTCACTACTCCACATGCATCCTCGCACGCTCCAGCTAGCGTAAGATTAGGAAAGCAGAGCGCGAATAGGAAAAGTACCGAAATTGAGCATTGCGAAGTAGTGGATAGTAGATCTCGTGGTTTCATCGTTACAGGGCTCCTGGACATTCAGAGTTGTCGCCGGGGAGGTCTTTCGTCTTGCAGGCCTGAGTTACACAGATGCAGATCTGACCGTTGTTGCCAGGAGGAAAAGCACAGGAGCTTGCTCCTTGAGGGCGAATGGATACTCCGCTCGTACTCGAAGCCGGAACACAGTCCTTGCCTGGCTGTCCTGGAGGGCAATACCTTCCATTAGTGCAGATGTTATTCTCGGTGACAGTATCATTGGCCCAGGTGGTCAAGTTGTTACAAACCCCGTGATTTAGCTCCTCTTGAATCTTTGTGCCTTCGCTACTATTCGCCTTGTAGCTTTTCATGATGACGCAGAATCCTTGATCATCTTGCGAGCCCTTTTTCCATCCTCCATGAAGCGCCATTTTGCCATCTGATTTTCTTGTAAAAACGGCGTTGTCTGTATTCGAATTCTCTCCCTGGTTGAAGATTGGATATCGTCCGTTAAAGGGCGATTTTCCAAATCTTTTACAGTCAACCGTATAAGCAAGTTCGACCATGCCAGCTGCATTTGGTTCTCCAGGAGAAGGTACATCGCGGCAGTTTGGTAGTCCCATCAATTTCGGACACGGGGCCGCACTGGCAGGACAAGAGAAGTTCCCGGAAAATTGGGCGTTGCTTGCGATAGGCAAGGAGAGGAAAAGCATCAGCAAAAGCCACCTAAACATCTGAACCCCCTAGGTCTCTGTTCACACTTAGTAATGAGAAGTGTCATCATAAATAAGAAAAGCCTGAAATTTCGTGGACGTAAAACGTCTTGGTCCACGTATTTCGCGCAAGCTCGCGTCGACTTTGTACTCATCGGTATTTATGCGCCTACTTCTACTCGTTATTAGTATATTCACAATCTCATCGGAGCATAGCCATCCAATTGTGACACTAGCGTTATGAGGGCACGATGGGCGAGGTGCCTTAAAATGTTGATAAAGAGCATTTATGGTAACGTTTCTTATAGCAGCCCTCAAAAGAAATTGCCGCGAAGCGGTGGGTTCTTTTGAGAAC
>JAGRAT010000118.1 GCA_020434495.1 Bdellovibrionales bacterium
AATTTCTTCTGGGTCATCAATAATTTCGAAACAAGCTCGTGAATTTGCAGAGCTGTGGCTGGCAAAAACAAAATCAGGAGTTTTATGGCGCCTCAAAAGATGATTCAGCGGATGACCCATAATCTTACAATCGTTCAAGTTGAGAAGCGTCGTTTGAGGTGACTCGATTACCACCGCGCTATCGCACAACGTATCGAATGAATAGGAAGTAAGTTTAAATTCTGGGCCAATCTCGAAAGTCTCAGCATGTCTCAGCTCAATCACATTTTGAAAACCGATCTGGTTTAGATCGCGCTTCATCCGATCGAAGTGGCCTCGCGGGCAGATAATCGGAGTATCGAGCGGAAAGAGTTTCAGCGACGCACTTTGGAAGTGGTCCCAATGAATATGCGTGAGGTAAATATAGTCTGGCCGAAGTGACTGAATAAGTTCTTTTGAGACCGGAGGATAGTTCCACCACGATCGCCAGTAAGTGCTTCCGATAAGCCAAGGATCACTGAGCATCTGCTTGCCGTTATGCTCTACAAGGAGTCCAGCATGAGAAAGCACTTGAAAACGCATAACCACATCCCTCGAAGAAGCGTTCTTAACGCCTCGACGGTAGCAAAGTTGCGAATCTAAAACAATGATTTATAGTTATCCCTGCCGCACTTCCTGAGGCCGGTGGGCAAGGTTCCTCGGACTGGATCGACGCTCTCGTCTCGCGGAACATCCCGATGGATTCTCAACGCTTATCGTCTTCCGCTCTCATAGTGGCATCCTTCACTGACTTCCTCACCGCATCACATTCCATTTCCTGACCAGTAAACTGAAGGGATCAAAGACCGAGAGCTTCCTTCAGCACCGGGTTGTGCAGTAAGTATCGAAAAACGATGTTAGCAACTTCCGCGTAGCCCTCGTCGTTGTAATGACCGTAGCACTCTGGCTCGCTAATCTCACAGATGTCTCTCCCACCAAGATACGCAATCACTTGAGGACCTATGTTGTAAACTTCAACGGCATCTCTTTCTAACTCATCTACTAAGGGCTGGAATCCCCAACTCCCTGTCTCTTGGAACCGGTGAATGTCATGAGAGTTCGGAATCATTGTAATCAGGCCGTATTTTCCTCGACTTTTCGCAAGTCGCACAAACGCTTTCATAATCTCAGCGGTGAGCGGCAACGCGCCAGATGGATGGTCTTTGTCGTAAAACGCATCCCATACGGCCTCCCCCTTCATCTTTGCTTGTATATGTTCGTTTTGAAACGCAGAGAGCAACGAGATAAAGTATGGGAACCTGGCGCGCTCGATTCCCGCGCTACCTCCAGGCACAAAGTACTCATATTTCAAAACCCGCGCTGGATCTTTAATAATTTGAGCAGCTTCTTCCTTTGAAATCGTCGGCAATGGAATGAATCGCAATGCCCCGTCCTCAAGCATGAACCTGGGCTTCAACGCAAAGTGATCGTTGCGAGCCAAAAAATTTCTCAGTTGATTTACGTTGCGACGGATATCTCCTGGGAAGTGGTTGAGAAGAACAAGCGAGGACTCATCTTCTTTGTTTAACTCAAAGCGCCGATACGCTTGATCAGTTCCGTAAGCACCGAATCCATAGTTCGCAACTCGGCAGCCAAGCTTTTGCGAGAGCACTGTGCTCCAAGCATGTTCATCATCAACCGGATCGGACCAGGTGAAGGAATCTCCGTAAAGCGACACGCAAGCACTTCCAGTCTGTGGAAACGCAGGGTTGGGGCGGGAACCACTCGCGTCTTGCATTTTGGCAGCCTTTGTCTTCGACGGCCAACCAAGATCTGGATCGCGCTCCTCCATGTAACGCTCGTATGTTTCGAGCTTGGGAGGATTGTAGAAAACAAGCCTACCTTTTAAAACGTACACCGCAGCAAAGGAGGTGACTTCGAGAACGAAGAGGCCAAAAAGAGCGACGATTACGGTACTAAGGAAAGAGTGCTTCATGGTCACTGACTATAGCGCGAACAATGTTTGAGGTGTAGGGGCAGCGGCAAAGTTCTCCGAAATTTTGCCAAGGGAGCTTGTGCGCCTCGAGAGACGGGGCGCTTATGGTCCTAGGGTGTTGGAGATTCGTTCTTTTTCAGATGATCCGCCAATCGAATTGCAAGAGCAGTAAGGGTCAAGGTTGGATTTGCATACCCCGAAGTTGGGAAAAGACTGCTTCCCGCTATATACATATTGTGAACCGAGTGAAGCTTGCCATCACTATTCACGACCCCGTATTTCGGATCGTCATGCATTCGAGTGGTTCCCATATGGTGATAACCTCCAACAGTCGGAAAATCTTCTTTCGAAGTATCCCAACTGGCTTCATCAGCTAATGGCAGTTCTGGCATCTCAACTTTTACCCGTCCGACGCCGCCGGCTCCAAACGCCTTCGCTGCGAGTTTTTGAGCAGCTACTAAGGTTCGCCTGTCGATTCCAAGGAGATCCCACTTAATTTTCACCCGCTGTAATCCAACAGCATCTCGTTCATCACTTAACATAATTCGACTGTTTGGATTCGGTGCTTGCTCCGCACGGGTGGTGATCTCAAGCAAAGTGCTCGGCGCAGGATCTTTCCTCTTCTTTCCAAGCTTGCGGCGCACCTTTTGAATGAGATTCCAAGGAAGAGACGTCAAGTCGTGCCACAACCCGGACATATACCCGACTGCTCCCTCTTCTGCCATGTCAGATCCTGGCCATAATCGCTTGGTTGGACTGAGCGTGATTCCAAAATTCAGGATCTGCTGGGAGCGCTGTAGTTCAAAGGTGGGACAGAGTCCAGCAACAACTTTATGCGCGTACTGCGATTCTTCAATATAAAATTCAGGATAAACGGTATTTTCTTTCAAAAGCACTAGACCCACTCGGTGCAAATGCGGGTGCTCCATAAAATACCGGCCGACGAGATCATTCTCATTCCCAAGACCAGCCGGATGTTGAGACCGAATGTTCAACAACACCTGAGGATTAGCGATACCCCCGAGAGCTAAAACAAACCGTTTGGCCTGAACTGAGAAGCTATTTCCTCCGAGGCATTTCACCTGGTAGCGAAGCACAACATTTTTCGCCTCGTTCATAATGGTGTCGACAAGACTTGAAAACGTGAGCACCTGAATGTTTTTGAAGCCTTTTACTTCCTCGAGGTTGTCTTGCCCAAACCGAACTGGTGGCTTATGGAACTGCCAAGCTTTCGTTTGCAAAACATCGTCCGGAAGTGGCAATTCGTAGAACTTTTTGTCTCCTTTGAATGGCTCCAGCAGATAGGAAAGCTCGTAGTTGTAGTCTCGTAATTTACAGTACGTATGAGCACGTTTATAAAAAGGATCTAACTCAGCTCTCGATATGGGCCACCCACTTTCAGTGACCCACTCTCGGTGCTCAAGATCGGTCGCATCGAGCGGACGACACCACGATCCCCAGCGATTTGTATTTCCACCGAGCATTCGAGTAGAGGCGATGATCGGATCAAAATATGGCATGCCAACATTTTCACCAACTGCCAGCTGTTGTGCATCACCGTCAGCACTGACTCCCCCGCTTTCAAGCACGATCACTTTCAACGTTGTACTCGAAAGCTCTTTGGCCAGCGTCATACCAGCAGCCCCGCCACCAGCAATACAGATATCCGCCTCAATCACGGAGCCAGGTTCGATCGTACGCCCATCGATAATCATACAGCCCTCTTCTGCATCAATTGGGCGCCACGACGGGAGGGTACTTGCCAATCGCTCAAGCTTTCTTGATAAATAAGAACGCTGAGCGATGCTTCGGTTTCAGACAAAATCCATCCCCTTACGTTGATCGTTCTATCGCACACAAAATCCTGTTGCTCGCGTTCAAGCAACCAATCACCAAGCCGAGCGCCATCTTGAGACGATATATTCGTAGCTTCAAAATCCGATACAAGCCTATCGAGCTGTGTTTTCGAGACAGTTCCGCATAGCTCCTTGCCAACGAGTGCTACCTGCTCCTGAAAACTTGTAATCTGTGACCATATTCCAGAGAATTGCTGCGGACCGAGCAATGATGATGGAAATACCCGCCCATATGCGGCTGCCGGTGCCGCCACCGCATGCGCCGCAGCAGCCCCGAACGCGGAAATAACTAAAGTGACAAACGATCTTCTGTCCAACGTAACTCCCATCTCACACAGCCCCAAGTCCCTACTTTCATGTCACCGCGTCAATTTGAACGTGTCCTCGGGTGTCGAGGGGGAACTCGGGATTCGCGGTAATTAAGCGATTCGAAGGGTACTGTGAAGCACTCTGCTACGCAACTCAAGCAGCTACGCGTCCGATTCTGGGGGTACCGTATTTGCCTTCTCCAAGTACCCAAAAAGCCAATCGTCAAGCACTGTGTACCCATCGCCATCTGGATCGCTCGAAACGTTAATCGGCGGAACCAGTGAGCGCTTTTTTTCCTCGACCTTCGGCCAGCCGCCAGCGGAATGGGGGCAAGATTCGACACAATCTTTCAACTGACCGGTTCTGGACTTCACTTCGTGGATCACTCGAGTATCTACCGCGTCGCGGTAAGCGGGGTGTGCGCCTGCGCTACTCAATACCCCTTCTCGTCCATCTTCTGGATTCAACGCGATAGCGTCAGTGTCTGTAAAGTTGGCTTGCTTCAATCGAAACGGCTTTTTCGGAAGGTTGACCACCTGCCACCGTGGACCGGCGTTCGTGTCCCTTTTCGGCCCAAGATTATCACCAACATAGATTCGAGTCGAAAGTGGAACGGGCTTTCCGTAGATGCTCGCATAAAGATGACTCGCGGGCGAAGGAAGATAATTGTTGCCAGCGAAATCCAGAGTTATTCCCGCACCCGTATCCGAAGAATCAGAGATATTACACAGCGAGAATCGGGACGGATCTCCCCAGCCATACACAACGTTGTTGAGAAATTGAACCCTCGCACCAGCTTGAATCAAAGGATTTCGCTCGCCGTTGTGTGCCACAAGGTTTCCGATCAGGGATATTTCTTTGGTTGATCCGTTAACAAGCAGCCCCTTGGAATGTTTTCCTTTGGGATGGATAGATTCGTTCAGCCCCTCGGCAAAGATCGAACTACTCACTGTTGTTTTTTGAACGTCTCCAATCGTACTAAAGTTTTCGTCTATCGCCCAGCTCACTGATAGATGGTCAACAATTACGTGCTGAACGGAGTCCTTTTCAGAACCAATTCGCAACCCATCGAGACTCCGAGGGTCCGGACCGTTCGGATCATCCCCTACTCGAACAGTGAGGTGTTGCACTACGACATCACTGGCCTCAATAGCTATCCCGGCGCCTCGCAAAGTAACACCGGGGTTCGGCGCGGTGTAACCGGCTATCGTAACGTAAGGATTCCTGATTACCAGCGCCTTCTTCAGGCGGATTTCTCCACTCACCTCAAATACACAAACCCTTGAGCCGACAGCGTCTGTACAACGCCGAAGACTCCCTGCCCCATTGTCTTTAAGGTTGTTTACCTTGAAGACGGAGGTCATTCCGTAAAGAGCAACTGATTGACGTCCAGAGCCCCCGATCGAAAATTTACCAGCACCAACAGCCCCTGGAAACGCGAGGTGAGTTCGTACCGGATTTGACCCGGCAACGGCATCTCGGTCTTCAGCCGGCGCAGCGGAAGGGGGAAGAACCCACCCAAGGCCGAGAGGCAGAAAAAGATTCCAAACCTGAAGTGTGACAACCACAACTAGGAGACGAGACATCTTTAAGCAACTCACAAACACCCTCAATCTTCTGGGGATAACCTGAGAAACAGATTTCTCTCCAATACCAGGAACTCGCCATATTCAAAAGTCACTGCCCAGGCTCGCTGCTCAAAGGCGATTCAAATCAAACGAGGCGCTCTCCACGCCACGAGCTAAAACAGGGTTTTAGAGATGCAGGGGTCAATTGGCCGCTTCTATCACAGAATGGCGGGTACAACCCTGGCCCCAACGCCTCCCGTGATGGTTCTTCTAACGATGGTCCTTCTCAGGCAAACCCGTATTTGTGCAATTTCAGTCCGGCGTGTCATTCGTGGGCATTTCACCCACACCACTTGAAGCCTTGTATCCTTGCGTAAGGAGAATATTAGCGAAAGCCCAGATACACATTTAGGTTGTTTAAGCTACTTGAGAAGATGAATTTTAATGAATTTTTCACAATCAGAGTTTCGACATAGAAATCAAAAGATGCTAAAACATGGTCTTGCTCAGTTATAGATAGTTAAAGTTTCTGCTTGTTATGAGAAACACACATCTTGTTTCCGAATCTGAATACGAACTTCGAAAGGCACGAAAACTCAATCACCGTGTTGTAAACCGTGTCACGAAAAGTTGTATTCCAGAAAGTTCCGCAGGAAAAAATTGCATACCGGAAAGACAACGTTTCAGACCCACGCCATCAAGTGTCGATTCTCAAAGCGCGGGGGCGCTTAGTACTGCCTCAAGCGCAGAGGCGCTTAGTGCTAACCAAAAGCAAAAGCAGAAC
Source organism: Bdellovibrionales bacterium (assembly GCA_020434495.1). Lineage (GTDB taxonomy): Bacteria > Bdellovibrionota_C > UBA2361 > UBA2361 > RFPC01 > RFPC01. The sequence continues at coordinate 6,472 of JAGRAT010000118.1, forward strand.
AAGAAAAGCTTGCGGGAGAAGGAGCATGACCACCCGACTGGATATCACCGAAACGGAGCCTCGCGACTGCGTCGAAGAGTCGCGGATATAATCCTCGCGACCACCTTTCTCATTCCATCCTTGCCAATTATGCTTGTGGTTGCTCTTCTCGTGAAGGCAACATCGAAGGGCGACATCTTCTTCGTGCAAGACCGCTTGACGGAAAATGGACGTATCTTCAAGTTGTTTAAGTTTCGCACCATGGTTCAAGACGCCGAAAAAGCGAGTGGCGCTATTTTCGCTGCAGTCGAAGATTCCCGAGTAACTTGGCTCGGGCGATATCTCAGGCTTTCCCGCCTCGACGAACTTCCTCAGCTCCTTAATGTCCTCGCTGGTGATATGAGTTTTATCGGCCCCCGACCGGAGCGGCCGGAGATCGCACAATCGCTCAAACAAAAGTACCATTCATTCGATCAGCGCCTTAAAGTCAAAGCGGGACTTACTGGACTTGCACAGGTTCGTGGTGGATATGCCGATTGCGAACAATCTTACCGAAAGAAGCTTGCGCTTGATCGTATGTATATTCGGTATCAGTCAGTTTCACTCGACCTTTGGATCCTTTGTTGTACCGTGGTGGTTTGCTTGAGGGGATCTGGCGCCCGCTGATCGAATATTGATGCTGGCAATTTCGAGGTGGTATTCATGAAAGTTGCGATTGTTTACAATACGGCATGGTATATTTACAATTTTCGTAGAAACCTGATCCGTCGCCTGCAGGCTGGCGGTGCAACGGTTCACGCAATCTGTCCGCCCGGACCTTTTTTTGAGGCACTTCAAGATCTCGGGGTTATCTGTCATCCCATCGCTCTAGAATCTCACTCCAAAAATCCTCTCACTGAGATTCGAACCTTTATTCAGCTCTACCGAGCACTAGCTGAGATCTGCCCCGACGCAGTGCTTTCGTTTACCATTAAGTGCAACCTCTACTGTGGCCTCATGAGAAATTTGCTCTCGTATCAACTTATTGCAAACGTCACCGGACTAGGGAGAGCCTTTGATCGACCTGGAATCTTTTGCAATCTGATTTGTAGACTTTACCGGTTTTCGCTGAGGAGAGCTAATACGGTTTTCTTTCAAAACTCTGAAGACAAAGATCTTTTCGCAAAGCTCGATCTTCTGCGCGGGGTTCACTCGGAAGTTCTTCCTGGTTCAGGGGTAGACATCAAAGAGTTTCGCCCCTCAGAAGATTCAGCTGCCTCTAACAGCACATCGATCTCAAGCTCAGTGGCCGCGCTTTACTCAGTAGCCCCGCTCGAAGGAAGAAGCGCCAGCGAGAAGCATCCTCTCAAATTTCTTATGTTTGGGAGACTGCTGCCGAAGAAGGGTTACGATGACTTTCTGTCTGCAGCACACCTTCTCAAACAAACGTACGGAGAAAAGGTAGAGTTTCAAATACTTGGCCCGGTGGTCGACTCGGACCCGGAGTCCATACAGTTATTGGCAAGAATAGAGCGAGCTGCCATTGCTGGAGAAGTACTTTATCTCGGACAATCAGATTCAGTGCTCCCTATTATTCGACAAGCAGATGTTGTGGTACTTCCCTCCTCATACAATGAAGGAGTCCCTCGATCCCTACTCGAAGCAATTGCGTGTGGCAAACCGGTAATCACAACTGATTGGAAAGGATGTCGTGAAACCGTGGTACCCAACCGTAACGGCTTCCTCGTACCAGTGGGAGACGTGAGCAAGCTCGTGCAGGCGATAAATTCACTGATCGCCGCCACTCCTGAGAAACTGAAGAAAATGGGAACTGAGTCAAGAAAGCTGGCCGAGTCGAAGTTCGATGAGAATTTTGTGCTTCAAAAATATGAAGCGGTGGTAGGGTTGATGACGAGTTAGAGGCCAGATCTCTCGATCGACCGCTCACCATAGAGACCGCTCCTCGCATCGACCAACCCCCTATCGATTAAGGAAGCGCCGCCTCTTCACCCTTTTAGATTCCGATATGCAGCTTGGGATAGCCTACATAAGACTCTCACGTACAGCTTCTCTTAAAATTCGGCGCGCTTTGCTGGCGCATAACGGCCTTTCCGCATACTCGAAAGAGCTTACGCCTTTCACATGAGGGAAAAGTGGGAAATCTTCGCGTGAGAACTCCTTTAGGCGAGTCAAGTAACTTATCAGTTTCTTCGAATCAGAAAGAGTGAGGATTATTTCTGATTGTGTAGCGAGTTGATCTTTGAATCGAATTAAAGCTCGCTCGCTTTTCTTCGCACCCTTTGTAAAAACGGCAGTTTGCGTAGTAACATCCCCGACGTTTAGATGGCTAACCGCAAAAAACCCGAGCTGACGACGGCTGGCAACAACTGCAAGCGCCATATCTCGAAGCTTTAGAAAATCACTACTCCTTCGCTTTCGAAGTGCCTTCAATACCTTTCGCTTTGATTTCGCTCCGCTAAAGACATTTGCGTTCAAAAGCTGAAGGTCAACCTGCGGACAATACCAACTTGCGCGACACTCCCCCACTCCTAAGACAGCGTCTGACGCCGTCAAATGGTTTGACGCACTCTGAATTCCGACATTATCAATCCTAACTTTTCCAGTAACACGAGGAAGATACACCCCAAGACCTTCGAGATAACCAGATGTCGGCAAGGGAACTCCTGTGGCTTCCTCATCAGGCTCAGTGGGACCATATCCAGGCACGTCGAAGGAAATCGAGTACATCTCGGCATGCGCATCCACCACGACGAGTTCATATCCACCCCTTACATGCTGCCGTACTATCTGCTTGCTCACATACCAACGTCCATTCACCAACAAGGCGAGTTGTGTACCGTCATTTGGATCATTTCCTGGGGATGCAACTCCGTCTAAACGATGCTCGTAGTGAATGAGGTCAATTTCCGGAAGAGGAAT
>JAGRAT010000119.1 GCA_020434495.1 Bdellovibrionales bacterium
CTTGCCTACTTCGTTCACGGGGAAGGAAATCGATCGGTGGTCTCGCTGATCGTGCCGGTAGAGATTCAGAATCTCCCGAGTAAGAAGATTCTCTTGTTACCGCAAAGCCCTCAGGCGCAAATCTCGCTTCGTGGACCTTCTCATATTCTCTCTGAGGTTGCTCGGACACCCTATTCTTTTAAGATTCGGATACCGGAAGAGGCTGGAAATCGTTACGAAACGAGACTACAGGCTGCAAGCCTCTCGATTCCTCCCTCTGTGGAAGTTACCCGAATTGATCCACCACAGATTACTTTTGTATTCGACAATCTGATCGAGAAGCAGCTCCAAGTGGAAGTTCCTCGAATTGGGTCCTTGAAGAAAGACTATCGTCTCTCGGAGATTATCGCCGAGCCGGCGACCGTCACAGCCCGAGGTCCACAAACCGAGCTTGATTCCCTTACTACTGTGAATACTGAGCAAGTCGATCTCCGCGCTATCACGAGTTCTCAGATTCTTGACCTTCAGCTAGAGCTAACCGGAAAATTCGTTGAATTTTCTCCCAAAACGGTAACGGTGAATGTCAATGTTCGCGCACTTACTCGAGAGAGGCGCTATAGCGGTTTGCCGGTAGTTGTTCTCGGAAAGGATCTCACGGAGAAGTGGGAGCCGGTTCCGAAGACTGTTGAATTGGAGCTTTCCGGCCCACGACCTTTAGTGCAAGCTTTGGACGCTGAAGAGATTCAGGTTTCAGTTGAAGTTCCAACAGATTTTGTTAGCAAGGTTTCTGAAGATGCAGGTTATCTGGAGAAGGCAAGGCTCCCTGTTCGAGTCCAGCTCCCTCCCAAGGTTGAGGTGGTGCAGGTAAATCCGAAGGAAGTAAAGCTTCGACGCGAATCGAGTGCCACTACGGCGGCTCAGAAGAACACCGCTGCTCAAAAAAATGCGGCTGCTCAGAAGAGTAAGTAGCCATCAGAGTTGTAATTGCGAGGGGACCCTACAATGGCGAGCGATGAGAGGAAATATTTTGGAACAGATGGTATTCGTGGTGTTGCCACAGAGAAGCCACTAGACCCAGAAACACTTGTACGACTTGGACAGGCGATAGCCCAGATTTTTATCGCGAAACGAGGGCGTCATCGCATCTTGATCGGAAAGGATACAAGACTCTCCGGATATATGATTGAAACAGCGCTTTCTGCTGGAATTATGTCGATGGGAGCTGATGTTCTCCTTGTTGGACCGATTCCAACTCCTGGTGTGGCGTACTTAACGAAGAGTATGCGGGCAGATGCCGGGATTATGATCTCAGCATCGCACAACCCATTTGAGGATAATGGTATTAAGATCTTTGGAGCCGATGGATTTAAGCTTCCTGATGAAAAGGAGCTTGAAATTGAGGCTTTGCTTTCGAATGGTGTCTCCCTTGAGGCGAAGGCCGAGCCGGGGAAGGTTGGTAAGGCGCAACGTATAGATGATGCCCTCGGAAGGTATACCGTTTTCTTAAAAGAAAATTTCCCAAGAGAGCTTTCTGTCGAAGGGATGCGAATTGGATTCGATTGCGCTAACGGAGCAGCGTATCAGCTCGCTCCTCAGACCTTTCGGGAGCTCGGAGCAGAAGTAATGGCCCGGGGCATTAGTCCGAACGGAAGGAACATTAATGCTGGATTCGGAAGTCTCTATCCGGAGATCGTGCGTGAGCTCGTTTTGGAAAACAACCTCGACCTTGGAGTCTCTCTTGATGGAGACGCTGACCGCGCAGTTTTTGTTGATGAGAAAGGTTCCGTGCTTGATGGCGACGTCGTGCTCGCGATCTGCGCGCTGGATCTCGCTTCGCGGGGAATGCTACATGGAAATACTGTTGTTGCTACCGTGATGTCGAATCTTGGACTTCAGGATATTTTGAATCAGAACAACATCCAGTTAGTTCGCTCTCAGGTAGGAGACCGGTACGTTCTCGAGGAGATGTTAAAGAATGGCTATAACCTCGGCGGTGAACAGTCTGGTCATACCATTTTTTCAGATATTTCGACTTCAGGAGATGGAACTCTTACTGCCTTGAAGATCGTTGAAGTCATGAGACGAACTGGGAAACCGCTCTCCGAGCTTGCTGCGCCTTTCCGCCACTTTCCGCAGAAGCTCTTGAATATCGCTGTTCGAGAAAAGCCAGCGCTGGAATCCTTGCCATCGGTTGTTGAAGTGATGAGTAAGGTCGAGTCCGAACTTGGAGACAAGGGGAGAGTCCTTGTCCGGTACTCTGGAACCGAGAATAAGGCTCGCGTGATGGTCGAGTGTGAGGAAGCGGAAAAGTGCAAGGAATACGCCTCTGCGATCGCATCTGCTATCGAGCGAGAAATTGGCGCCGTGTAGCAATGCCTTCTACGAATTTCTACGGATTCCGATGAACTCCTCCTCTAACCAACTCTTCTGCTTTCCAACATCGAAAGAGATGGCGGAGCTTGATCAGTTGGTGATGAAGGAGCAAGAGATCTCTTCAAGTATGCTGATGGAGAGAGTCGGACAGGAAATCGCTAGACGTTTCACTCTACACATTCGGAAGGATGAGCTTCCGAATGGAGGTCGCATTGAAAATCGGCGAGTGCTGGTGCTCGTGGGACCTGGAAATAATGGTGGCGATGGATTGGTTGTCGCTAGACACTTGATTCAGACTCGACGTTATCCAGTCTCAGTTGTGCTTGTTGGCGCCAAGAAGCTTTCCGATGATTGTCGCCTGAACTTAGTTCGGTTGCTTGATTTGAATCAGCCGGTATTTGGTTTCGGTGGGAACGTAGAAGATCCTCATATTCCGCTCATGAAAGACGAGGCTTTTGAGCGGCTGTTCTTTCGCTCTGGAATTATCATTGATGCTCTTCTTGGAACCGGTCAAAGTGGACCCCTGCGGGGTCCGCTGTTCGAGCTCGTATCTACCGTTCAGCGCCTTCGGACTGAATCCCCTTCTCAAAAGAAGCTATTCCTCTCAATTGATATTCCAACAGGGGTTTCTGGCGATACCGGCCAGGTGTTTTCACCCTCTTTTGATGCTGACCTGACCTTCACTGTGCAACACCAGAAATTTGGAATGACCCAAGGAGCTGCACGGAAACGTTGCGGGAAGGTTCTTCCGATAGAGGCGGGAATTCGTTCTCCTCACTGGAGGCCGAATTTTTTTGCTACTTCTCGAGAATCGTTAAAGGACCTTCCCCCTCGCTCTGCGACTTCCCATAAAGGAACTTACGGACATGTTCTTGTTCTCGGTGGCTCCAAGAAAATGCCTGGGGCGGCTTCCCTAAGTTCGATCGGCGCATCCTCTACAGGGGCAGGGAAGGTGACACAGGTTGTTTTTGATTCTGGTATCGCTATTCCCCCAGAAATTATGCGTATTCCATTAACCGGAAACTTTCTTGATCCTAATAACATTACTGACATTCTCTCGAGAGTTGAGCGAGGGGAGTTTCAAGCGCTTGTTGTCGGTCCTGGATTAGGTACTGCGGAGGCGACCTTAGAAGCTTTTGAGAAATTGCTTTCTGTTCTCACTCGAATCAATTGTCCGACCGTTATCGATGCCGATGGGCTGAATCTCCTCTCTTGCTTAGGATTAACGAAGAGGCTCGCCAAAGCTCGCAATTTTATTATCACCCCTCATCCTGGCGAAGCTGCCCGTTTGCTCGGACTTCAAACTGCTCTGGTAGTAGAGGATAGCTCCAGTGCCGTTAAACAGCTCCACTTGCAATATGGTGCTGTGAGCTTGTTAAAAGGAGCGGGCACCGTCATTTGGGATGGGAAGACTGGGGCGGTGAACACTACTGGCACTGGGTTTCTCGCCACTGGAGGGACAGGCGATGTTCTCGCCGGTATGATTGGTGGATTTATGGCCCAGGGACTGAGCCCTTTTAAGGCTGGTTGTCTCGGAGCTTTCTTACATGGGAAGGCCGCTGAAGAGTTGGGGAATCATCCGTTTCCTGCTTCGGTACTGGGTGATGTCGCGAGAAATCTCATCGCAGTTTCAGATTTATGAAAACAGAGCGCGTTTTTTCCATCAAAGAACTACCTGAGGTGGTCGCAGAGCTCTTACCATTTTTGCCGTGGGGCTCGCTCGTTGGTTTCTCTGGAGACCTCGGTGCAGGAAAGACAACTCTAATTCGAGAGATCGTTTCTCAGCTGAAGAGTCCTGTTGCGGCGAGTTCTCCCACCTATGTACTTGAACATGTCTATCCAACGAAAGAGGGAGAGATTCATCATTGGGATCTCTATCGCATTGCAAATGCACCAGTTGAGTTGTTTGAGAGCATTGGAACCCATTCTCTTACTTTGGTCGAGTGGCCGGAACGTGATGAGGAACTTGCCTCACAACTTGATCTCTTAGTAACGCTTCAGCTCCTGGATGAGAATACTCGGAAGATAACGGTTGAAACTCACCGCTAATACAAATTGGAGGGAGGAAAAATCTCTTCAAGAGTTCTGCTCTTACTTCTCCAATACCTTTCACCGCAGTCCAGTTCCAATGAGGAGGGTCTCCTCCTTTTGCGCGCTCTTTGCAGTGGTGTTTAATGGAAGAGTAGAGATTTTCGACGGTAGATGATGAGATTCCAGGTAGCTCTTCTGCTAGGTCCTCCGGGACGAGGTCAATAGGAATAGGGGTTCCCGAGGCTAATGCGCTCTCGATATCCTCATATACCGAGGGAGAATATAAACTGATTTCTCGCCCAATCGGTTTAAACGATATTCCTAGGGGAGATAAGCACAGAAGAATGGCTAAGCCGCTTTGCAGTTTCATTGTCATCATTTACGCTACAGTACTTACTTAAGATAATCGTCGTTTGGGAGAATTTTGTTCGTGTTAGACCGTTATTCAAGCCCCCCCCACTCAAGCGCCTGGCTACTTGAGCAGTATCCAAAATTGCTCTTTCCGAGGGTTATCGAAGAGAGAATGTTGCTTCTGTTAAAGCAGGGTGGAATCTCTAAGTGGTTTTCTGGAATTGGTCAGGAGGGAATCTCTGTAGGTGCGACGATAGCGCTAGAGCCAGATGAATTTATCCTTCCCCTTCATCGTAATCTCGGTGTCTTTGTTAATCGAGGAGTGCCACTTAAAAGACTTTTTTGTCAGTTCATGGGGAAGGCTGAAGGTTTTACCCGTGGGAGAGATCGCTCCTTCCATTTCTGCACTTTGGAGCACCGAATCATAGGGATGATCTCTCATCTTGGGCCACATTTCTGCACGGCACTGGGGATTGCTCTTAGCCATAAGCTTCGCGGAGAGGAGAAAATTGTTCTCGCATTAGGAGGAGATGGTCTTACGAGCCAAGGGGACTTTCATGAAGCGTTAAATGTCGCCTCGGTATGGAAGCTTCCGGTTCTCTTTATCATTGAGAACAACGGCTACGCGCTCTCTACTCCAACGAGTGAACAGTACGCCTGTAAAAAGCTCTCGGACAGAGCGAAAGGATACGGCATCCCAGGGCTTACTATTGATGGGAACGATTTTTTAGCGGTTCATGAGGCGGTGTCTTCTCTTCGAAAGAAGATTCTCAAAACGGGAATGCCATATCTCCTTGAGTGCGAAACCTTTCGAATGCGGGGGCACGAGGAGGCTTCGGGTACAAAATATGTGCCTACGGAGTTGATGGAGCGTTGGGCGCGGAAAGATCCGATTCTTCGGTTCGAAGCAAGGCTCATAGAGGAAGGGATGGTAACACCCAGTGAGCTTAATGATGTTCGAGAAGAATTGAAAGGCGAGGTTGAGGAAGCTCTTGAGTATGCTCTTGCTGCTCCGTATTCGACAATTTCTGTCGAGGAAGAGGAAAAATCCGTTTTTGCCCCCTATGTTTCAAGAGAGAGTCAAAATAGCGAGCCTTCGCAGACGCATGAGCTTCGCTATGTCGATGCTATACGTGAAGCGCTCTATCAATCGATGGAGGAGAATCCAGAATTAATTCTCATGGGGCAGGATGTCGCTGAGTACGGAGGAGTCTTTAAGACTTCGCAAGACTTTGTGCAGTCCTTTGGCCGTGATCGGGTTCGTAACACTCCACTCTGTGAGTCCGCTATTGTAGGGGCTAGTGTTGGACTTGCGTCTCAGGGAATTTCCTCCGTAATTGAGATGCAGTTTGCGGATTTTGCCTCCACCGCCTTTACCCAGCTCGTGAATAACCTCGCAAAGATGCACTACCGTAGCGGTATTCCGATGCCAGTCACTATTCGGATGCCGACCGGTGCTGGTGTAGGCGCTGGCCCCTTTCACTCTCAGACAAGTGAAGCGTGGTTCCTTCACTGTCCTGGTTTGAAGGTCGGTTATCCCTCAAATCCAGTCGATGCGAAAGGGATGCTCATTACGGCATTGCGCGATCCGAATCCGGTAATGTTCTTCGAGCACAAGCTTCTTTACCGGAGAGAGAAAGAAGAAGTGCCAGTGGCGATGTATGAGACTCCGTTCACGGCGTCTTTTGTAAGCCGCGGAGAAGACTGTACTATCATTACCTATGGGTCCGGAGTGCGCTGGGCAAAAGATTTTGCTGAGGCTCATCCAGAGCTATCGCTTACTATCCTCGATCTCCGTTGGCTTATGCCGCTTGATATCGCCGCAATTGGAGACGCTGTCAAGGATACAGGAAGAGTGGTTGTCTTACACGAAGCGGCCACATTTGCAGGATTTGGAGGTGAGTTAGCGAGTATCATCGGAGAGCAGTTTTTTGAGCATCTAGATGCGCCGGTACTTCGATGCGGAAGCTTACACACCCCGGTGCCATTCGAGCGTTCCCTCGAGGCACAGTACTTAGCGAATAGCCGTTTGGAGGAGACCCTTCAGCGACTCCTGAATTACTAGTACAGATTTTTGTAGGAGCACTAGAGCCCGTTGTAGAGAGAGTAAACGAGATTTGCGTCTAGCGAGCCAACAGCTTGCAGGGCGACAGAGGAATCCCTTAGGACTTGTTGTCGGACAAGGCTTGCTACTTCCTGAGCTACATCTATATCTCGAATAGTAGAAGCTGCCTCTGCGAAGAGATCTCGTTTGTTTGCAACATCACTTGCCGCTGCTTCCAAGCGGCTTAGCTGTGCGCCGAGTTTGCCACGATTAAGCTCGGCTGATGTGAGATAACCGGAGACTTGGTTAAAAGAGGTAAGAGCCTCCTGTGTGGTCGTGAGGTCAATCCCTGAGAGAGTGTAGGCGGTGGAGGATTCGGATTGGCCGAAGGCAGTTACGATGTTTGTTCCTATTCCTTGGGCCAGGTCAAGAAATCCATCATTGTCGAAATCTTCTACAAAGATCTCATCGAATGCAGTTGTGAAACTACTGGAGAGAGAAAATCCTCCTGCGCCGTCTCCGAGATAGAGAGTTGTGTTTGAATCGCCAGAAAATACGAGGTCGAGGTTTCCATCGCCATCGAAGTCAGCCAGCACTTGAGCATCGCCAGTAGCGGTGGTGCTTGAAAAAACGGTGGTAAAGGATCCAACACCAGCGCTCGTCACAACGGCGAGATTGCCAATATTGTTATCTCCAATAACGATATCGTCATCTCCATCTCCGTCAATATCTCCGATACTGAAATTTACCGTCCTGTTTACCCCGGAGATAGCGTACGAAGCGACCCCGCTAAAACTTCCAGAACCGTTGTTTGTTGCAGTGTAGATACTTCCACTGGTTCTGTCTCCTACCACCAAGTCTTGGTCGCCATCGCCATCAAAATCTCCATAGGCGATATCGTTTATAAACGTTCCCGATTCGATAGCAATTGCTCCTCCAGAGGTGAAAGAGCCACTTCCTTGGTTCAGGTACGTTTGTGCATAGCTGTTTAGAAAATCGTTACCAACAATTCCAAGATCGTTGTCACCATCATTATCGAGATCCGCTATGGCAATATCCCCTGGATTGGTGAAGGCGAGTCCTAAAGTATAGCCGGCACCAAAAGTCCCGTCGCCTACACCAAAATGATAGGTTACATACTCGCCAATACTCTCCTGGGTGTAAGCAATATCATCTATCCCGTCTCCGTTCAGGTCCCCGACAGCAATCCCATCAACAATCATGGTGGTAGCAAAAGAGTACCCGTCGGTGAAGGTTCCATCACCGTTTCCCTCCATTATCTGAATAAGGCCGCTACCGACAGAGGAGAACACGATGTCCATGAAGCCGTCGCCATTGAAATCTCCGGTGATTTGGGATTCTTGAGCGACGAGGTGTTCTCCTACTGTCGTCGCTCCAATGGAAAGGGTTCCTGTTGCCGTTTCAAGGGTATAGCCGGCTGCTACTTCTGAAACGATGCTGTCACTGCCGCTTGTTCCAACGTGTGTAGTCAGGGAAGTTACAGAGCCATCAATTAGCGGATCATCATTAAATTCAGTGCTCGACCCTATGCGGTTGTACTCGGTTACGAGAGCTTGTGCTTCGCTATCAAGAGCAGCGCGTTGTGTAGAGGTAAGAGCACTGTTGGCGGCTTCAGCAGCGAGCTCCTTTATGCGGGTAAGCACCTGTATCTGTTCATCGAGGGCTGCAGAAGCGATATTGAAAAGGCTAATACTTGAGTTCGCATTCTCAACGGCTTTGGCGTAAACCTTTGAGTCAGAATCAAGTTCAGTTGAGAGCGCAAGATCTGCGCCACCATCCACTGCTCCATTTATGCGCAATCCCGTGGTAAGACGTTCAAAAGTCTTCGACAGACTTTCGGTTGATTGATTCAACGAACGCGCATTCAGTTGGAGTAAGTTTGTAAAGCTCATTTACTCCCTTACCCCAAACCGTTGTAGAGAGAATAGACGAGGTTTGCGTCGAGCGAACCAATAGATTGCAAAGCAGCAGCAGAATCTCTTAGAACCTGCTGCCGGACGAGATTTGCTACCTCTTGTGCCACATCGATATCTCTGATGGTAGAGGCGGCATCTGCAAAGAGATCTCGTTTATTTGCAACATCACTGGCCGCTGCTTCTAATCGGCTTAATTGCGCTCCGAGTTTGCCACGATTTAACTCAGCTGAGGTGAGATAGCCAGATACTTCATTATAGGAGGTAAGCGCGTCATAGGCAGTGGTAAGATCGATGCCGGAGAGGGTGAATGCATTTGATGATGTTGATTGACCAAATAGGACTGAGATATCAGACCCGGAGACTATCTGTTGACCAACATCGAGAAATCCATCGTTGTCGAAGTCACCAATGATTAATTGGTCGGCGTCGATTCCGGTGCTTGATGGGGTAAAGGATCCAGCACCGTCTCCCAAGAGAAGTCTGGTCCCTGATCCACTCACGCCGTTGAAAATAAGATCAAGGTTTCCGTCGTTATTAAAATCATAGAAAAACTGCGCATCTCCGCCTGCACTTCCTTCATTGAAGATGTTCGTGAAGCTTCCCACCCCACTACTTCTCAGGATGTTAACTGTTTGATTGATAGTAT
>JAGRAT010000011.1 GCA_020434495.1 Bdellovibrionales bacterium
TGCCCGTAGAATCAGCCGAAAGCGATCAGCTTTCGACGACGAGAACGGGAATTTCATTCGCGGGCAGGATAAAATGATTTGGCGCAACATCAAATGCTCCTTATCTCTTCAAAACGTTTTGCTAAATCCAAAGGCAAGTATTGCTTCGTGAAAATTTTCTATATTCGGCGATCCTCTGGATCCAATTTTCCACGCCCCCCTCTGTTCAACGAGGTCGACTCCAACATGCATTGAAAAATCCTTCCCGAAGTCCCGAATAACTTTCAATCCCAAAGTAATCTCTCCAAACCCGGAAAGACGCTGGTCCGCGCTAAAGGCTCTTCCCGGAGTTGGATCTGGAAACACGTTGCTGAAGAAATCGGCCTTACTCTGCGAATAGAATCGCACATGAGGCCTGAGGGTCCAGACTTCTCCAATTGGCTGAAACCACATGGAGTCGAACGTATGAGAGTTAACACCCCAACTATCTCGGTAGTGTCGATAATCCAAATGAAAGGATCCCTTAAGATCGGGGACATAAAGCACGTATCTATTAAGCCAAGCAAATCTATTCCTCTCCTCCGGCCGAATATCTCCAGGCTTGTACGGATCGCTTAGATAGCCACTGCTCCTTGAAAATGTCAGGTTGGATTGAAGAAGAGAATTCTTGTTGATGACTTGCGTAACCCCCAACAAGCCGCCAAAGGTATTGGACGTTTCATCGAGATCAGGATTATTGGTTGACGAAATATCATCGCTATTTCCACTGAGTCCAAAAGCAAAAGTAGTGGATTTATTTTCATTCCAAACTCTTCCGTCAATCGCCACTCCACGAGACTCATAGTCATCTTCCTTAGAGTAGGAAGTATTCACCCCAATGCTATAATCGTCGAAGTACTCAGTTACTTTTGCCTGTCCCGCAAATCGTTCATCTTCGATTCCAATGCCCGACGCACCAGTTAACGTATCGTGATAGAGAGGTGAAGCACCGGATATCGTATCAAGCACCACGCTTCCCTCAAACTCGGTACTCTCACCAACAGGAGTCTTCAGCCAGGCCATAGGAGCTCTGACTGAGATTCTATCCTGACCAGCACCTTGCCAGTCCTTATAGTAGGCATATTGGAATCGAAACTGTGCTTGCTCCGCCATATTCTGCGCACTCGCTTCTGGGACCGCATGCAGGCCCGGCAAGGCCGCGGCTGCGGCAACGAGGGCACTCAAGCATTTCGTTCTCCTTTGGCTCCTTCGTCGCCTCAAGTTTTTGCCGCGTTTTGTGTTCGGCTTAGACATGCAAGCACTCCTTGAGTTTCAAAACAGCTCGCCCTGCGAAAAATCGCCAGCAAACCTAGTTGCACCCACAGCCGCCTCCACCTATACCGTAGCCTCCGCTTGATGCCGTTTTGGAATCATAAACGTGCTGCATAAAAGTGCTTTCAAGTGGATCGGGATCGAACGACATATGCGGCTTAGCGAGGTTTCCCCTTTCCCATACCTGAACCTCCGCACATCCCAACTGCCCCAATACCAGCAGTCCGAGGCAAACTCGCTGAAAAGTTCTCACGCAATTCATATTGGCTCCTTTGAAAGATGCTTTGAGATCTCCTCTTCAATCCTTCTCATCTCTGATTGGTTAATTCGATCATGAATAGAGACAATGGCGCCGCTTCTGTCGATCAGATACGAACTCGGCATAGACGACGCTTTGTAGAGTTGAGGAACTATTCCGTCTGGATCAAAGCCAACGAGGAGGTTTTTAACCTTCTCGCGAAGAAGGTTGTCAGCAGCCTCGCGCTCTTCGTCGACATTGACAGCGATAACTTGAAACCCCTTATCACCGTACTTGGACTGAAGTTCCTCCATCCAGGGCAACGATTGTCGGCAAGCACTACACCAGGAGGCCCAAATATCGAGATAAATTACCTTCCCGGAATAGTCATTGAGCTGAAGAGGGGCTCCATCCACAGACTTGACGGTAAATGATGGTCCTTCCTGACCTACATCAACAGCATTGGCTAACCGAACAAAACATTGGGGAAAAATCGTTGCTGATATAAAAGCAAGACTCGTTACGAGTATTCTCATCTTCATCATTCCTCCTTATTCTCTGTTAGAGTGAACCAAGATAGGCTACGAGATCTGACATGTTCGTTCCGCTAGGCGGAGTCAAACTCTTCATTTCAGATACTGACTGAAACGCGGCCTCAATCTGCGCACTTGTATAACCGGCGTACATGGACGGATTCTCTCCCCCATGGCAACCTGACAAAGCACAACCAGAGGCATAGAACTTCTGACCTCTCGAAATGGCTCCAATACCTCCGTCGCCAGCGGCACATGTTATGCTTTGACTTTTTGCCAAAGCTGAAAACTTTTTCTTCTGCTTGGTAAGTTTTGTCTTAAGGGATCCGGATGCCTTCTTGGCTTTTTTTCCAAGAGCCTTCGCTTTATCGTTATGCGAGGTAAATTTCCCCTTTTTGAGAGTCCCCGGTTGCCACGTACCTCCTATAAGTCCGCAAGTGGTACCATCAGATTCAAAGAGCTCGCTATCGCTCAGCACCGTACCCAATGCAAAGGCGTGCATTGGGAGAAGTACAAAAGCAACAAATGTCAGTAGATGCAGTTTACATTTCATTTTCAATCTCCATAAAAAGAGTCACACCGCCCGTTCAATTTTCTCCAAATGCTTGAGAAAATCCTCAGGCGACAAGAATCCACTAATTCGAGTATTCGGGATTTCTGTTCCGTCCTCGTTCAAGAACAAAATGCACGGTAAGCCGACAACCTTGTAGCGGGCGCTCAGCTCATCGGATTGGGGTGTGTCAGATGTAAAATCTAATCGTGCAGTAACGACTTGCCGTCCAAGGGCATCCGCAACTTTTTGATCTGCAAACGTCTTAGAATCAAGTTTTTTACAGGCAGTACACCAATCCGCATAGAGATCCAGCATCACTGGCCGCTGGTGCTCACGTGCTAGTTGAAAAGCAGTTTCTGTTTGCCCCACCCATGAAAGATGCCGAGCATCCCCGGATTCATGCTTCGGCAGTACGAAAGTGACCAGAAAGAGCGAAATGATTAAGGCACTTCCAAACTTTCCGCTTCGCACAGAGTATTGATAGCTTTTCATCGCTATCATCAGCGACCCAAGTGCTAGTACAGCGAGAAACACTTGGTGGTCCAACAAGAAGCTCGATGTCGCGCTTACCACTTGGTAATTAACCGTCGATACGAGAAATAACGCAGAGACAAGAACGCCAACTGCAATAATGTACTTCACACCATTAAGCCATCCGCCACTTCGTGGGAGCTTGTGCAGAACAGTTCTGAATGTCCCAAGAACAAGGAAGATTGTTCCTAGCCCTATCGAATAGGTGAAGAGAAGAGTGGCGCCCCATAGGGTGTGTTTTGAATTTGCGGCTTCAAGTAGGACTACGGCAAGAACTGGCCCAACGCAGGGAGCTGCTACTACACCGCTCACGAGTCCCATGACGAAGGAACCCATGTATCCCTTCCCGCCGAGCTTGCCGGCTTTCGTCTGCAGCTTAGCGAGGTTGAATGTAACAATCTCCAACGACTGAAGGGAAAGAAGCAGTAAAAATGCAAAGAGAAATAACACTACCACAGGATTGCCGAGCAATGAGCCAAATATCATTCCTGTACGAGCGGTGATCATACCGAGAGTCGTATACGTCACGGCTATTCCGAAAACATAAGCGAGGGAAAGCAATGCAGATTTCGTTCTAGATGTATCGCCCGTTGCTCCAAATACGGATAGCGTAATTGGGATCATTGGATAGACACATGGAGTCAAACTCGAGAGCAATCCTGCCATGTATACCGACAGGAGTTGAAATAGAGTTTCAGATGCCATTAGTTCCATATAGCTTTTCCTCTCCTCAACATTTAATTTCCACTTAAACTTCCAAAGTACGCGAAGAGATCTGGTGTATATGTGATGCCCCGCATTTCAGACTTTTCCCGGATCGCTTCATTCAGTTTGCGAGGGGTAAGTTCGCGGAACTCTCTTGGATTGGAATGGCAGGAAGAGCAGGTGGCTATGTATTCCAATCGACCTCGTTCAATTGGGTCCTCCGGTGTTGGAGTCGGAGTTGGTCCACCCCCATTAGGGCAGTTGTAGAGATTGAGAAACGCCACGAGATCGGCAAGCTCTTGCTCAGGAAGCGAAATCTGCATTACGGGGAGTGCTAATGCTGTCTGCAGAGCAGCATGCGAACGACCTTCACCCTTTCTTATTCCGGGATGGCAAGAAGCACATCGATTTGCATAAACCGCATCCCCCCTGACAAAGTTTCCAATCTTCCCCACTGGAATTCCGAACTCTGTGGTGTTTCCAGACGCATCAAAACAAGAAGAAGGAGTCGGAGTAGGGCTGGAAGAAGTAGGAGTCGGAGTAGGTGACGGGGCTCCGATTATCTCGCAGTTTGAGGCATTAAGAAAAGCAACAAGGTGAGCAAGCTGCTGGTCCTGCAATGTGATATTCATCGGGAATTGCGCAATTGCTGCTACGACCCTCGGAGCCTCTAGCCCTTGGCCTTTCGTAATACCGGCGTGGCATACGAGACATCTATCGTTGTAAAGGATCTCGCCCTCAAAAATGTTTCCTATAAACCCAGTTGGTATCCCAAATCCGGTAGTATTTCCCTCTGTATCGCAAGTCTTGCTTGATTGATCTCCCTGCGCTCCATCAGAAATTCCGTTCCCGTCATTATCTTCTTCGCCATCTGGAATACCGTCACCGTCAGTATCTGGATTTAAGGGATCGGTTCCAAAAATTTTAACTTCATCACCGTCCAATAGGGAGTCATCATCCGTATCCGGATCGAACGGATTTGTCTTATACTTCCATTCATCTTTAGTTCGTAAATTGTCATTGTCGTATTCACAATAGTAGCGCACTCCTCGTCTCTCTGGGTGCTTGCAAATGCGCTGCCGTCTTTTCTTCTTGCGATGTTTGTCGGATAAAGATCTGACATACAACGAGCGATCAACGCCCCGTTCTTTGACAGATCCTCCTTCATTGAGACTCTGCTGCTCGCCGGCATTAAAACCGCTACTCGATGCGACGGCGAGAATGAGCAACAGAAGCGCAGAAGTTCTCGACAGGTTCATCAAACTACCTATTTAAATACACAAGGAGATCATCAATTTTCGAAGTACTTAGCCGGACGCTTGCGTGCTGAGGCTGAGAGAGCGCCTTCTGGAGTCGTGACTTGTTATAGCCATCGGCCTTACCAAGAGCGTGACACTGGCCGCAGGTGCTCCTAAAAATAGCTTTTCCAGCTGCAGTCTGATTCTGGGAATCTGTAGTTGCATTTGGAGTTTCTATAGGAGTAGGTGTGGCTTGATCGGTTGATGGAGTCGTATTGACGTCTGATGGACTGATCGGCAGTGAACCTTCATCAAGATCTACGCTCGGTGATGAAGTAATCGAACGTAATGTTGCTACTGGGGCGTTGGAGTCGAGCTCGACGTCAAAAATAATTGATTCTTCGTTTCCGCCAATGTCCGGGAGTACAACACTACTCGTTCCCCAGTCGCGCTGCTGAAATACCACTTCAATATTTCCACTGAGAGCCGGAATTTCAATCGAACTCAAGCCATTCTGATCAGAGCTCGCCATAGCGGAAGCAGCGCTAATGGTTACTTGCACATCACTAGCGGGCAATCCATTACTCCATGCTAGGCGCGCTGAGTAAGATTGCATGAAGAGCGAACTGCTCCCTGAGAACTCTTCAGAAGATTCAACTCCACAACCGCATAGGGTAACGACGAGCAGCAATGCCGTGGAAATTCCCAAGGACCACGAAACAAAACTGTTGTAGTTGACACGAATCATTACATTCCTTCCACTGGGCAAATCGGCCGTACAACACTATCGGCATAGTGTAAAAATAATACACTATCAAATATTGTCTACAGCAAATTCTCTGCCAACCGGAGCGGACCACCCTCTGGTAACAATCACCAAGAAAAGAACTTTCATGGATAAAGACAATATTTTCAGAGGGTTAAAGAGGCATCACGAGACACCCCGCAACAACCAGACCGACTCATTACGTCATGGTGTATTTTAAATGCTCTATTGTATCGATGACTTGCGGAGAGCCATTACCAGCTTCGGGGAACCACGTGCTGTCTTCGGAACCTCCTGGCAAACAGGGCCAACGATACTCATAGCTCGCAAAAAATGCGGCAGTCAGCATGCAAGGTCAGCCCAATTTGCATAGCTGTCAAAAATTAAAGGAAGAACTGAAATTCTTTGGATTTAACCCGCAGGGAATCTCGGAGAACAGCCCCCTCAAGAACGGAATCCTCTTCGCTTGGCCCACTACTTCCTCTACAGAAGCATCACGAGCACGAAGCTCATCCCAAAAATTTTTCGCTACATCTTGAAAGCTCTTGAGTGTTATTGATTCTAATGGCTTACCCTCTTGAAGCCCCAAGAGCCCTCTCCCTACTGCCGCTCTCAAAAATGCCGTACCTAGGCGGTCCGAAACTGGAGTTCTCCAGTAACGCGCACAATAGGCGATAGCGTTTCGTCCGAATCCGAAGAGGTCTCTCATTCGATACACGGCAAACTCCTCAGAATCCAAAGTGTGCACTCCAAAAATTTTGCTTTCCTCGAGGTCACACACACCAACTCGCTCATCTCGCCCTATGAAGAAGTTACCGTGATGGGGATTCCAGTGAGCAATTCCATTCTCGTGCAGCGATCTGAGTGCCATTCCCGCTTCGACAAAGAGCTCAGCACCCCTTCGTCCGCCCTTAATCCGATGTAACCGAAGATCGTCCGAAGCGGAAATCCCAAGGACCATGAAACCAAGCGGTCTATCCTTGTACCGATGCTCAGTGAATGCTCCGAGGCCCACAGGATATGACACAGGCAAACCGAGGCGCGAGGCGTGACGCGTAACCTGATACTCTACGGTTGAATCTTCTAGATAACAGTATCCTCGAGGATCGGGAGCTGCTTTTTCTGAGTGAAGCTTACGTTCTTGGATACTGAACTCTTCTATCGGAGGCTTGAAGATTGTATGCCGAGACCTTTTGTAATCCTTAAGCTTTGGTGCCGCTCCATGATCTGTAACTCCTTTTATGCGAAGCGCCTCAATCTCAATGCCATGACGCACAAAGCGTTGCTCCTTCGGGAGAATCATAATGAGGGAGCGTCCGCGAGCAAAAATTCCATGTTGCTTCCACTGACGCCTCGGAAGCACTCCGCTAGCAGCATCAAGAAGAGGATCCAAAGAATCTACTGACAATCCAGTTCGAGTTTCCGTGGGAAGGGCTGCTCTACGAAGTGAAAGCTTCAGTGGACGAGGAGCGTTGACTTCCGAGTTGAGCACGAGCGAACCGGAAGCTCCGACAAAGAACTCTCCCCCAGTAACCACCACACGTTCTCTATGTGGCTCTGACCGTAACACCATCCTCATTGTAAGGAGGCTGAGGAGTAAGTCAAAAGCGGAGGAGGAGCATCTCCAAAGAAGCGGGAATCAAAGCACTTACCGACCCAGCCTATCCGCCTCTGAGAGAAAGTTTAGCGCTCGAACAACGGGCTCTGAGTCCTCAGAGCATCCTGCCCGCACAAGTTCCTCGATGCCGTAAGTAACAAGTCGAACCGTCCTGTCTCCCCAATGCTGCGGTGTGCTGTTGTGAACCCGTAAGTGATTGGCAGCAATCTGTAAAAATCCTGCTTGCGCCAAAAGATCATCCTCCTGTCCCGCGACCAATGATAATCGCAATGCTCCAACACTGCTCTCCAGGGCCGAGGAGAGCCAAGTCCCGTTCAGCTCATTACCTTCGATGGCCGTACGGTACTTATCGGTAAGGATCTCTATAGCAAAAGCCGTAGCTCCTTCAGTGGTTGCTGGCAGCCCGATTCCAAGCTGCTGCCGGCCGAACATCCGACCAAGAATTCCTACTGGATGGGCATAACCCGCATTCGACTCCGAAGATTTACTGATGAGTTTCAACATCTTAATCCACCTTTCCTAATAGAAACGAACCTTTTCGAACACCGTCTCTGACAAAATCAGAATACGAGCCAAAGAAAAGCTACTCAAGAGCATTTCAGTTACTTAGTAATTATGAGATTGTTTTCGAAAATAAAAATTTGCTGAAGCAAATAAAAATATAGAATAATCAACCTATTATATAATCGCTCAGCTGTACGAAATCTTGCCAGAAGAAATTATTTTTAATTACATAGTAACTAATGTCGAGACAATCACTCTTTGACCGCTACGAACCGTTCGTCGCTGCAGCCATCCTTGGCGCGCATGCAAATACCCGTTCAGCTGGATTCCGACAGTACGACGTGCGCTATATGCTTGAGATCTTTACTAACTGGGTCTCATCAGCAGAAGGCCAATCAAGTCTTCCGATACAGAACAATCAGATAGCGCGTTATCTTAACGCCCTTGTAGAGGAGGACTTTGCGACGAGCCTCGGAGACGGGAGGAAGCTTCGATACCGACTCACCCGTCGAGGACTGCTTGAGGTCATTACCCGATTCGTTACCAAGGCACACTACAATCCACGAGAGCACTTCTATTTCGTGCTCTCCTTTGCCGATATGTACGCAGGTCGAATGATCGACTTTGTCAAAGAAGAAGGCGCCCGCTTTCCAAACTCTTTGCGACTTGAACTTGAAGCGTTACTCGATCCGGCAAGCATCCTCAATCGACAGATCGAAGAGGTAAAACACGAACTCTATCTTCTCGACAAACGTATCAAGGATATTCAAAAGATAGAGGCCCTGGTAAACAAGCGACTCGGTGAGGGTGTCAGCTACGAAAATATAACGGCAGAAGTAGATAGAATCGGGTTCTTTGGCTTTTCAACACAACTTCGTTTTACCGAGGTCTTCGAGATGTCGACTGTAAAACAGGGGATTTGGGAGATGATCTGTGGCAACCTCTTACGCGAGAAATTGCTATGGGAGCCATGCAGAGCAATCCTTCTAAGCCACCTGGACCAGCTTGAGATCCTGAAAAATTCGCGCGAGGGAATACTCGGTCAATTCGGTCGAATCTGGAAAGACCACGAGGCGTTCATAGCCAAACGAGAAAGAAAGAAGAACTAGCACTTTCGACAGACTCAGCGGAAATTATGCGCGTGATTACCATCCAATTGGTACATTGCGCCGAAGGATTGCTATAGTCTGTGCCATATGAACCGATACATATTCCTCGCTCTAATCACCTGCTGCTTTTTCTTTCCGACCAACGGGTTTTCACAGGAAAAGAATTTTGAAGAGCTTGAGAAGAACTTGCTGCAAGTTCTCGAGCTACAGGATTCCATCCGGCAAGATCTCAACAAGAAACAAAAAGAACTGAGAAGTCCTGAAGCGGCTGGCCGAACCGAAAAACTCGAAGGAGAAGTTCAAGCTCTCTCAAATCGACTGGAGGAGATTAAAACAAGCTTCTCAGAGATTGCACTTGGAGTAGACCTTTCCAGCCTCAAAAAGATCCAAAGAAACGAGGTATTTTCGTGGAGCGAAGAACTCCGCGAGCTCCTTGGGCCGCTCATCGGCGAACTAAAGGAGTTTACTAAACGTCCGCGAGAAATTAGTCAGCTAAAGGAAGAGATTGCCCTTTATAAACAACAGAAGAAGACCGCTGAAGCTGCTGAAGCAAACCTAAAATCACTTATGGAACAGCTGACAAACGCCAAACTGAAAAGTCCGGTCGAAAAATTGCTCAACAGCTGGGAAGAGAAGCTCACGCACCTAAACGCCGAACTTGCTATTGTCGAAGAAAAGCTCAACAACAAAATGGCAGATCGCCAAACTATCGGAGAAACTCTCCGGAGTTTTGCGTCGCTCTTTTTCGAAAGTCGCGGAAGGAACTTTTTTCTCGCTATTCTTGTAGCGGTAATCGTCTTTGTCTCACTTCGACATGTCCCTCGCATCGTTCTTGGAACGCTTGGAGACCGCGGAAAGCGACTCAGCGCGGCTGGAAAGATCGTGCAGGTTATTGGACTTGTCACTTCAACACTTGGGGCAATGCTCGCATTCCTCGGCATGCTCTACCTGTTTGAAGATTGGGTGCTCCTCCTCATTTTTTCACTCCTCTTCCTCGGTCTCCTCTGGACGATGAAAGACACCTTACCAGAACTGTGGCAACAGCTCGCATTACTTTTGAATCTTGGCCCGGTAAGAGAAGGTGAGCGGGTGGAGATTTTCGGAATTCCATTTAGAGTGCAGTCACTTGGATTTTACTGTTACTTCAAGAACGATGAATTTTCAGATGGAAAGGTTCTTCGGCTGCCCATCCAAGACGTACTCAATCTTCGCTCAAGGCGCTCCAAAACAAACGAACGATACTTCCCGACATCAATTGGCGATTATGTCACCTTTCAAGATGACAAGTATGGGCGGATTACTTTTCAAAGCCCTGACTATGTTGAAATAACGGGATTCGGAGGAAGTAAGTACATCATCCCTGCACGGGAATTCCTCGCTGCGCAACCGCGAGTGTTGAGCCAAGGGTTCGGAGAGCGAATTACTTTTGGAGTTGATTATGCTCACCAAGCAATCTCAACGAGAGAAATTCCAAAACTGATCAGGGACGCAGTTTTGGAAGAATTTGAGCGAGTGAATCTCACTCAAAGCCTTAAGGAACTACAGGTTGAATTTAAAGAAGCGGGAGCCTCCTCTCTTGATATCTCCATTGTTGCCGAATTTAAAGGAGATGCGGCTGGTCGTTACCTTTCTATCCCAAGAGTAATCCAAAGAGCATGCGTTGAAGCTTCCAACAAACATGGGTGGGTAATTCCATTCACACAACTTACGGTACATATGGCCAATAAGCAGGGATAGGAGGCGACTATTCCAACCCGCCGGTATGTCACGACATTTATGACATCTGCTTGAGAAATTACCTTAGAGGTCGGCAGATCGACTCAGAGAATGCTTAGCATACTTCGGTGGGACTCTCTCGATCCCGATTTCCCAGGACTGTCCTACATAATCCCCACACCAGAAGCGCCCCAGGAGGGTCCACAAATTGGGGGAGGTATTGCGCTGGAATTGCGACGTAAAATTCCCTTTTAAACTCTCGAACCTTGGAGGATTACTGTTTTGATTCTTTTGGAACTGTCTTGAACCAGTCGGTGCCATATCGAGGAGCTCCGAGCTTGCTTCTCACCCATAACTCCACCCCCACCAAGTGATTGATCAACAGCGTTCGTAAGAGAAATTTCGGAAGGGTTTTAACAAACCCCAGAGAAGCAGCCGACTCTCCAGTTTCGCGGCGATCAGTAACGCTCGAGAGGTAATCTCTAATAGTTCGCAGGCCATAATGAGCTTGTTGCATTGCCTGTTTCTCCTGAGAAAACAGTTCTTGCGCCCATCGGTCACCAAGTTCCCACCGTCTTCCCTGGCGAAAAGCACCGAGGAGAGTCTGAGCGACCCGCCAGGTAACCATCGCATCATCATTGGCAACAATGCGGTGGCGTGATTGCTCGGAAGGTTTGCTGCTATCTACAAAATACCAGTTCAGGTAAAAGTCCTCGTTGAATGGATGTGAGGGAATGCGGGGTAAACACGCTGTAAAGGTGAACATGCTAATTCCGAGCACAGATGTCGGCCCTCCGCCTAAGGCCGGGGTTACGATATGGGAATACACTGAGTTGTTCTGCAGTTTCCACTGCGAACCGGTAAGAAGTGGTTCTCCACGCGAACGGCTCTGCTCCACTAAAAATTTAAGGTTTGAGTAAATGTTTCCCGACCGAAACTCTGCATCATCATCCATAAAGCCAATGACGCTAGCTCCCTGCAGCCGTGCATAATCAGCTATGCAATTCAGCGCGTTTGCTTTGCCGCTCAAGGGATCGCCTTTGCCTCGCCCCCCAAGGGGCATGTGAAGGACAGTAACATCTATTCCTTTTTTGATTCCGTAATCAACCATCCGCTCTAAGGATTTAAAGTAGTCGAACTGTCCCAATCCGTTGACATTAATTACAAGCTCAAGCGGCCAACTCCGAAAGGGTTCTTCACCCTCGCGAACACGCGCAAGATCATCAATGACTCTCTCGAAATAATCGCTCTCTCCTCCCCTCGTTCCAAGCGGAGCGTAAGTAGGAACCCCCAACACGAATGATTGCTGATCTTTATGAACGAGTCTTTGAAACTGTGTCGGCTGAATTCCTTGAACAGACAACCACTCTGTCACATCTGTTTGAACGTCGGTGAAGTTTTCTCGATAAGAAAAGGTAGCGCCCTCTTGCTTGGTTGATAATATTGAAACTTCACAGGACCTCTCATCTTTTATGGTCCCCAAAAAGAAAGCACCAGAGGAGTTCAATTGGACAGATTGAGCCCTAGTCGAAGCATTATGCTGTTCGCGAGAGACCTCAGTGTCGAAAATCAAGCGTGAAGGATACTCCGTCTGAGGAGTCGGCAAGTCTTTTGCACCTCCCCTCTCCTCCTCTGGGGCTTTCTCGTTCAAGCCATTGTCAATCATCCAGGAAGGATAGTGGTGAGCTCGCATCTAATCAATTCTTTGAATAGCCGCAGGATCCGTGACTCGCTCCTCGGCAGCACCCATCAATGGAGCAGTGGTCGAAAAGAATCTAGTGGGCAATGTGATGGCAGGAGCACCTTAAAATAGAGTTTAGTAGAGAGGGAGCCTTCCTGGACGAGAGAAGGAGCGCTTCTCGGGCATAAATCTCAGGTTACTTTATTACTCGTCAAATTTTGGTATTCTCCTCGCTTATCCAATCTGTAGGACCCGACAAAGCATGCAGAGCTGCATGAAAAAATTACACTTCTGTTATGGACATCGATTGCCCGGAAATAGCGGGAAGTGCTCCACATTGCATGGACACAACGCCGTAGTAGAGGTGCACGCGACCCCATTGGCGACCTCTGAAAACCAAAATCTGGCGGAGCTTAACAGCCAAGGGATGGTTATCGATTTTTCCGTCATTAAAGAAAAGATTGGTAGTTGGATTGACGAACATTGGGACCATACTACTATCCTTGCTGAACAAGACGTAGAGACTGTTCAGTTACTAAGACAATGCCCTGGGGTAAAAAATCCGTTTCTTTTGCCTGGAAATCCAACTGCTGAAAACTTAGCAAACTATCTCCTTCACGTTGTTTGTCCACGAGAGTTAAAGAGAACAGGGATCGTCGTGCACAAAATTGTCTTTTGGGAAACCGATAGCTGTTTTGCTGAAGAATCCCTTGACCCGTATTCCGAATCCGCTCGGAACTACTACGAGTAAAGGTAACTCAGCGTGGCTTCCGAAAAGCAGTATCAGATCAATGAAATCTTTTATTCCCTCCAAGGAGAGGGCGTCCGAGCTGGTACCGCGGCTCTTTTTTTAAGATTTTCCGGTTGTAATCTCTCCTGCTCGAAAGAATCTCACGGCTTTGATTGCGATACAGAATTTGTTAGCGGTCGTTCGCTCTCTGCTAGAGAGATTATCAATGCATTGCGAGAGTGCTCCGTTAATTGCGAATGGATTGTGATAACCGGTGGCGAGCCCCTGCTACAGCTTGACGAAGCTCTTACTTCAGCACTAAAGGAACACGGGTATAAACTCGCTATTGAAACGAACGGATCTATTGCTCCATCAGGGGAGCTCCTTGACTCGCTTGACTGGATTACCTGCTCTCCCAAAGTGGCTGAACACGCTATACGACTACAACGCTGTGATGAACTGAAGTACGTACGAGCTCATGGCCAGGGAATTCCAAAACCAAAACTCAAAGATGCTCCCAACAAACTCATCTCCCCTGCGTTCTCTGGAGAGCAGCTCGACCAAAAGAATCTCGAATGGTGCATCGCTCTTGCAAAGGAGCATCCAGATTGGCGGTTATCAGTACAACAACATAAGGTGTGGAGAGTCCGCTAGAGTGCCCTCCCTCTCCCTTTGTGTTATACTCCCTCGTAAAATAATTCTCCGTTAGGACATCCAAAACTCAACCCATGGTGAATGTCGCTCACATCGGTCAAACGATTCAGAATATAAAACGTTACCAGGAAATACTGAGCGTTCTTATTCGTCATGGTTTTGAAGATTTTATTACTCAAACCCAGCTCGATAAGCGTCTCGGATTAGACTCCGGTTTCATGGGAGTGCTCGCTCCCATTGAAGGAATCAATAAACTCCCGAGGCCAGTTCGAATCCGACGTGTACTTGAGGAGCTCGGGCCAACATTCATCAAACTTGGTCAGGTAATGAGCGTGAGAGCAGATCTCATTCCCGAAGATTGGGCGTTCGAGCTAAAGAAACTTCAAGACGATTGTCCTCGAGTTCCTTTTCCAGAGATTCAACAACGGCTCCGTGAAGAGTTCAAAGAACCGTTGTCCGAGCTCTTTAAAGACATTGAAGAAGAACCTCTTGCCGCAGCCTCGATGGCCCAGGTACATAGAGCGACCCTACTCGATGGAACCCAAGTGGTTCTAAAAGTGCTGCGCCCGGGAATTCGTGAGATCATCCGTTCCGACATGGAGGTACTGCTGAGTTTGGCAGATTTCGTTGAGCGACACTTCGAAGAGCTTGGATACAGTGCAACCGAAGTCGTAAAAGAGTTCTCTCGAGAGCTAAAAAGAGAGGTTGATTTAGGCCTAGAGGGTCGCTCTACAGATCGATTGAGAAACAGCTTCCTTAACGATGAAAGAATCCATTTCCCTCAAGTTTACTGGGAGACCTCAACAAAGAATGTTCTCACCTTAGAACTCATTAATGGCACACCTCTCTCTCGCGTTGATCCCAAAAAACTTTCCGAGGAAGTGCGATTACGCGTTGCTGAAGCAGGTACAGATGCGGTGTTAAAGCAATGTCTTGAGATAAATTTCTTCCACGCCGATCCGCATCCGGGAAACCTCTTCATCTCAGATGATGGAAAGGTCTATTTCATCGATTGTGGGATGACCGGCCACATCGATAATCGTACCGCAGAACAGCTAGCCGATCTTATCGTTGCTATCACAACATCAGATCTCGACAAGGTACTTGCGGTAATGGGCGCAATAACTCAAGCAGATCCGAAACTCTTAGCACAACGCCAACTTCGAGGGGAGGCTTGGGATCTGATCTCTCGCTTCCAAGATACAACTCTGGATAATTTGGATTTTGGTCGAGTTCTCCAAGATTTTTTCGACTTGCTGCGACGAAATAAGATTCGCTTACCAAGCGATCTCGTCTTCCTCATAAAAGCGGTAACGACTATTGAGGGCGTGGGAGAGTGGATAGCACCAGAGTTTGACCTCGTTGGTCACACTCGTCCGTACGTAGAACGGCTGGTTGCAAGGCGGTATGGACTGCGCGCTCTACGGAATAGAGTAGAACGAACAGTTCTGAAGTACGCCGAACTTGCGGAAGAGCTTCCGCACGAGATTCAGAACCTCCTTTCACAACTGAGGGGCAATCACTTTAGTGTGAGCCTTGAGCATAAAAAGCTGGAACGGCTTACCGATACTATCGAGCACGCTAGCGGGAATATCTCCCTAGCGTTAATCATCGCCGGAATAACAACAGCGTCAGCAATTCTTATTCTCGCCGGAGAGAGATCCGAAAGTAACGTGCTGTTTGGCATTGGGATTGCAGGGATCGCCCTTGCCATACTCGGCATCGTTCACCTGATTATTCGATTTATCCGCTTTAGTAGCAGAGAATAGAGCCTTTCAACGCTGACTTGATATTTTATGCGGCATTTCTCTCCGCTTCTGGCCGATAAAAGAGTTGCCACTGTACCGGTAAAGCACCACTCCGAGTAGGAGTATTCGTAGCAACGACTTCCATTCCAAGGATTCTAAATGCCGTAACGATCTCTTCAAGCCCGACATCTCCATGCAATGCCACCAACCTATGAGGTTGAATTTCTGGACCTCGAAGGAAACCAGCTTCTCCACTGTTCAAGGCATACACCTGCGCAGCGACATCTCGTTCCTTCTCTGGTTGACGACAGACAATAATCTTCGGCTCTGCAAAATTGTCCCGTACCCCTTCCATCCGTGCATGACGTGCGAGTGAGAGAACAGCGTCTAGGTGATGAACTTCTAGTTCACTCGCATGCAGAAGAACTTGCTGGAGATCTTCCACGGAAAAATTTGTGGCAAAGACCTGATCATCTTGAAGGAGCTTAATCTTTCTCTCTGAGGGAGATATTAGAGGATCTTTTGGGGCGCGAAGAGCACCTAACTCCCCCTTGTCGATCGCAGACGGTGGCACGGCTGGAAATTCCCGCTCAAGATCGATGTAAAAGTCTGTCTCAGCCCCAACTTTGCTACTGTAAAATTCTGGAAGGGCGTCATTTCGACGAGTTGCACTATTACGGTCGTCGCGCATTCTTCCTCCTGCAAAAACCATTAGAGTCATTTTAAGCCCTAACGATTCGCTAACCTAGTACAAATATTTTGCAAACAAGAAATGATTTAACTTGGAGAGGACTGGCAGAGCCAATATTTCTTCGTCCTCAGCATAATTGTCTTCCGACACTTCCACTGAGGACCGCTCTAAAATACAGTTATAGGGATTACCTTGCTCAACCGGGCTCAAATGTTTCGAGACTACTCTTCTTCCTCATCGCCCTTTGTTTGCAGAGATTTAGCTGCTTTATCGAGGAACTGTGCTGCAGCCCCAAGAATACCACCAGCCAGATTTTTGGAGAGATCCACTCCAGCTTGCGCAGACTCTTTGATCAGCCCGGTAGGATGATCCTTAGCTGCATCAAGTGCTGCTTGAATGGAGGCTCCCATTCCACTACTAGCACGCTGGGCATGTCGAACAACGGCTTCCAACTGATCGGATACTTCCGAGGATGTTCTTTTGGTAAATCCCTGCACAGTATCAACAAGCTCTTTTTCAAGATTCTTCAGTTGCTCAACTGTTCGATCAAACTCCGCTTCCCCAAAAGTCTTACCACGCTCTCGAGCTTCTTCAAATGTGAGCCTTAAAGACTCTGCCGCCTTTTCACCAGCATCCGTTAGCCCATTATACACTTTTCGAAGTGTGCTTTCGGCATCGTCAGGAACAACTCGCTCTACACCCTTTACCGCCCCAGAAACAACGCTTTCTGCAATTTTGGCATACCGATCAAGTCCATCCTCTGCTAACTGCAGCGCACCTAGTACGAGAGCAGAAACACGCTCTGTAACCCTTGTCCCTTCAACAACAATCTCTTCGGCTTTTCCTTCAACTTGTTCTTGGGAGATCTCTTTCTGCGAGTTGCTATCAGCCATCGTCAATGCTCCTTCATTGCGTATTACATAATACATTTTCAGTTTACGACATCACTGGGAAAAGCGCACATAGGTCTCATGAGCATTCCCAAAAGAACGCAATAGAAACAATGATTTACCCCGGAATTCTCGCAAATGAAAACTGAGTTCACCCGCTACCACCTACTGCACGCAAGGCTCGCAATTTGACTACGAAATCAGCCATAATTAACTGTGCCATAGAACCTTTGGGGAAAAGTCATGTTGAGGAAGAACTTCGCGCTATTTGCCCTTTTTGTGTTATCGCTCGTGACGCTCGCATCGTGTGCGTTCAAAGCAGCACCGGCAGAAACCACAGCATTTTTGGACGGTCCTCAGGAATTAGATAAAGACTCAGAGCGTTACCCCTTTCACGAAGTTTGGATCTCGGAATCATACCTGAAACGTCGAGCACATTACGACAAGCTCATACTGAAGCCGGTTAATCTTGAGTTCCTCTTTAAAACAGAGGACTGGAAACACGTCGAGGTTTTCTCTAATGATGACATTAAGGAAGAAGCGACAAAGCTTGGTGGTTACCTCCTTGAGGCATTTAATAGAGCTTTTGATAGCGAAGAGAACACTCGATATCGGCTCGTTGATGTACCAGACAGCAAAACCTTAGCGTTAGAAGTAGCCATTGTTGAACTTGTGCCGACAGACGTCGTCCGTAATGCCGCTGGAAATGTCATCGGATTTCTCGTGCCTGGAGGCGGACTTGTCTCTGCTGGATCCGGAGGTGTAATTGCCACAGAGGGGATCATGACTGATGCCCTTACCGGGGAAGTGCTCGCGAAGTTCAAAGATCGTGAGAGTGCAAAGATTCGGCCGGTAGATGTCGCGGGGTTATCAGCATTTTCTTTTGCCAGAGAGACAATTGATGATTGGGCGTACCAATCGATGAAGCTCTTTAATACCCCCGTAAACAAGAACGTTTCCGACAGTTCTGCTGTTACGCTAGCACCCTGGTAAACTCACTCACCCTGGTAAACTCACTAGAGCGCTTCTCGAAAGTTATTGCCGCGAAGCGGTGATAACTTTTAGCGCTCGTCTGCCGTAGGACAGACCTCCCAGAGGGAAGATACATAGTAGTTCTCATGAATCAATTCGACTTCGGCCTGAAAGTGCTCTGGAGAGAGTCACTTCATCTGAGTACTCAAGCTCACCACCCTTTGGAATTCCTTGCGCCAACCGTGAGGATACAATCCCACGCTCAGAAAGAAGTTTCGCAATATACAATGCTGTCGCGTCCCCCTCGACCGTTGAGCTCGTAGCGAGAATAACTTCTTCTATCTCGCCCTTCTCAACCCGCTCGAGGAGTTCTCTGAGCTTCATAGACTCAGGTCCCTGCCCCCTCAACGGAGCCCACAAGCCGTGAAGCACATGATACAAACCGCGAAACTCCCCCATTCGCTCAAAGGCGATGATATCCATCGGCTTTTCAACTACACAGATAAGATGCTCATCGCGTCCTGGATCAGAACAGAAACGACACTTCTCGGATTCCGAGAGGAAGAAACAGGTTTCACACAAACGTATTTGAGAACACGCCTGTTGAATAGCCGAGGCAAGCTTCGCCCCAAGATCTCCCTCTTGCCGCAGAATAAAATAAGCAAGACGAGTGGCTGACTTCTCACCAATTGATGGGAGTCGTGAAAGCTCGTGAACGAGTCTTTGAAAGGACGGAGGAAATGCTTGCATTGTCTACAGAAAAAATCCTTACGGTCTACATTCCTCCCAGACCTGGGATGTTCATGCCACCGGTAATTTTTGACATTTTTTCCTGCACTTTCTTTTGCACATTGTTCAACGCTTCGTTCGTGGCAGCAACAATGAGATCTTGCAGCATCTCAACATCATCGGGGTTCACAACTTCTTTCTCAATTTCGATGGACTTGACCTGCTGGGAACCAAGAGCAACAACTTTTACCATGCCACCCCCAGCGGTTCCATCAGCCTCTTCAGTCTTCGCCTCCTCCTGAAGCTGCACTAACTGCTGCTGCATCTTCTGTGCTTGCTTCATCATATCTTGCATATTGCCGGGGAATCCCCCCCCAAATCCCTTACCCATGGTGCCTACTCCTTATGAATGGCTATTTGATCGTACTCTTACTTTTTCAATCTTACTCCCAGGAAAAGCCTCCATAACCGCTTTCACCGTTTCATTCCCAAGCATTTCCTGCTTCTGTTTTGCCCGACGTTTTTCTCGAACCTCCTCCTCGCGCCCTTCCAAGCTATCTGGAGTCGCTCTTCCCCCGACTCCACTTGAAGAAAACTCAAGCCTCCACGGGGAATGTCCGCTAAATCCGGCGAGAAGCTCAGAGATACGCCTAAGGGTATCTTCCTGCTGTAGACTCTTAATCTGAAAATCCGGCCCTTTTAAAGCCAATAGGCCGTTATCAAAGGTAGATACCGACACTCGCCGCAACAGCTCTCCGACCATCACGGCGCCGCTTTCATTTACGAACTTTACAAAATCTTCATAACTGAAGGTACACTTTTGCTGAACTTCTTTTGGCTTTACGGCCTCTTTTGTTGGCGATTCAGGCGGAGAGAACGGCGGATCTTCTTGGGGAACTGAAGTCGCTACTTCATAAGGCTTTTTTTTTTCGGCCTTCGGCGAGGCAGAAGGGTATGCCGAAGAAAGAGCGGGAGAAAGGACAGTACTCGGCGCAGCCACTCCTCGCACGGCTCCCCCCTGTTGAGCAACCATTCCTCTGAGCTTTCCAAGCATCCGCCCAATATCTTTTACTGGTGGCCGACATGACATGCGTACCACGAGCGACTCGAGTGCATATTGGGGATAGCTGCTACGAAGCGCCCTATCCGCTCCCTCTCGAGCCATATCCGCAAGATCTGCGAGATCTTGCGTTAAAACAGTACCGGAAAGCTTTTTGAGATCGCGATACTCATCCTCTGTAATCCCGAAAGAATCCACCTGGGAGGACTCGCAAAGGGAACAAAAATGTACATCTCGAAAAAAGGACACGAACTCTCGCAAGAAAACGGACTCGTCAGCACCTTGTTCAAAAACTTTTTGAACAGAGAGAAGAGCCCCACTCGCATTATGGTCCAATATGCATTCTGCGAGTTCATAGAGGAGGTGCATATCAACGGATCCAAGTATGGTACTCACCTCTCGAGTAGTCAGAGACTTCTCACTATAGGCTCGAGCTCGCTCAAGAAGCGTCTGTGCATCTCGCATCGACCCTTCAGAGAGCTTGGCAATAATCTTTACTGCACCGGGTTCAATTGAAAACCTTTCCTTCTCGGCGATGGCCTCAATCCGCTCGCCAATCGTACTCATCGGCAATGTTCTCAGATCGTGACGCTGACACCGCGACAATACGGTATCTGGAATCTTGTGTGGTTCCGTTGTTGCGAGGATGAACACTGTATGCGGAGGAGGCTCCTCCAAGCTCTTCAGAAGGGCATTAAATGCAGAAAGACTCAACATGTGTACTTCGTCAATAATGTACACCTTATACTTCGAACCCGGTGCTGGCAGCGTTCGAAAAGATTCTATGAGCTCGCGGACGTTATCTACGCTATTGTTGGAAGCCCCATCAATCTCCCGCACCGCAAGACTCGTTCCCGCGGCTATCTCCTTGCAGTTTTGACACTGAAGACACGGTGAAACCGTTGGCCCTTCTGCGCAGTTTAAACATTTGGCAAAGATACGCGCGATTGATGTCTTCCCGACACCACGCGGTCCCGTAAAAACATAGGCATGCCCGATCTGATCACGAGTAATGGCATTGGAGAGCGTTCGCGTTACATGCTCTTGACCACTGACAGAATCAAAACTCTCTGGTCGATATTTCCGAGCCAATACAAGGTAAGACATTGTGTCAAACGACTCTCATCTGAGATTAAACACGGGGCACAACACAGAAAGGGGAAGCGTACGGCTGCTCCCTTCCGGGCCTGACCGAGTTAGCTTTCTTTCTCGCGCGCCCCGCAAACCGGTAGACTAACGCGCTCTTCAAGAAAGGCCAAATGGGAGAAAGTCGAGTGATGCAATTCTGCATCACCTGAGATGCAGAATTGCATCACCGCAGCAGCATCGTCAGTAAATAAATCCTTTACTTTCAACATGTTAGACAATTCGAGATCGTGGCATAGCCCTTGCCACTCCAGAAGGAAAGAACGCTCTGGAGGATGTTATGTCAGGGACAATTCCACAAAAACTTTTCTTCGCTATCGCTCAAAACGTTTCAAAAGGTGATCCAACGTGGGGCATTCTCATCGCCAACGAATACCTCTCGCCGGAAGATCCACTTCGCCAAGCACTCCTCAAAAGGAGTGCAGCTTCGGCCCCCAACCATCCTGCTTTTGCGGCAGCGAAGCAGGGACGGTGCCTTCGTGATCTAACAGCAAAAGAACGTCAGGAGCTACGACTCTCTGGCTCAACTCTTCAATCGCAAACCCATTCCTTACCTAAACCCCGGGTAAGAACAACTCTTTCTCGAACGGTCCGAGAGGCAAGATTTATTGCCTCTGCATAATTTCGACCTGAATAGAGACCTCTTGTGAGCCTAATCATCGTGAAAAAGATCGAGCCTGCCCCGTAACTCAAGAATTCTCTCGTAACGACGAGAGAGCATAATGAAATCATCTGAGGCTTCTTCGACTCCCGCCCCTTGAACGTCTGGATGCACCTCTTTAATTCTCTTACGATAGGCACTTTTGATTTCACCAACACTCGCCTGCCAAGGAAGATCAAAGGTTGCCATAAGATTCTTGTACTCGAGCAAAAGAGCTCCTGTACCACCGGCACGAAGATTAGTAACAGCGGCGCGATCGGCAGGAGAGTCTGAAAAAACTCCTTCTGGCTCTATCTCCACCCTCCCTTTCTGCAAAGCTTCTTCTCGAGCAGCAAGAAGCGCCCTCTGTTCTCTCCGGCGCACGAGAATGAGAGAGATAGAAAGTATTGGTATGAGAAGCAAAAGAATAAACGTTAAAGAGCCACCATAAAATCCAGCGGAGTACAACTGAAACAACTCCCGAAAATTTGAGTTACGAGAGCGCAATTGAAGCAGCCGGGACGTCGAATCCCTTTTTCCTCGACGAGCCCACTCAACCGCCTCCCGAAAGATCATTTGGTCGTACTCTTCTTGAGCCTGCATGTCGATTTGACGCAATTGTTCCCGATACTGCGCGGCAGAACGAAGTCTTCCGGCGTTCATTTCAGCTTCGAACGCTCTTTTGAGAAAGCTCAGATACGCTTGTTTGACACCAATGTTGTTTTTGCTCTCTTCAAGCAACATCTGCTGTACAACGCGACTTGATTTCACCTCAGTACTACTCGGATCCGCGATATTCATTGCATCGATTATCAGCTGTTGAGTTTTTTCAGAGCGCTCCGAGGGAAGAAGCTCCGCCAATAGAACCAGTGCGGAATTCGGAGTCTTTTCTTCAATCGCGAAAGAGCTAAATTCATGAATTTTATGGACTACCAGCGGCCGCATAATCCGGGAGTCAGTGACTGGAAGTTTTTTATTGAGAAAAGGATACAAAGAAGAACGATCAATAGAGACC
The DNA here is from genome assembly GCA_020434495.1 of Bdellovibrionales bacterium. Lineage (GTDB taxonomy): Bacteria > Bdellovibrionota_C > UBA2361 > UBA2361 > RFPC01 > RFPC01. The sequence goes on from JAGRAT010000011.1 coordinate 22,758, forward strand.
GGCAGTAAAATAAGAGATTTTGTTTTCTCAACCAAGAGCGAGAGATTCTGAACTTTTGGGTGATTCGATCCAAAAAGCTCTTCAGTCAGACGGAGAAAAGAGGAAACAACGGCAAATCCATTTGGTTTAACAAGTTGTCGCTCAACAAGAGTTCTGACAACAGAAAGAAAGGTCTCTTCGCTGGAAAAAATACGGGGCGACTTCTTTAGGCGCAACCATTTCAGATCAGAGGCGCCGACAATTGCGCATAAGAACAGTCCTGGCAGACCAAGCTCATCGTTCATTTCTCGCTGAAGCACCTCTTTAAAAAGTTCAACAGCATTCTTCAATTCATAGAGCTCTAGAAGAGACTCTAATTTCTCTTCTGAGGAGATCTCTGCATTTTCCAAGTAGCGATACAGAGCAAGACTTGCGAGGGAAAGGTCTCCCGTATCTGTTGCCGTTTTAACAAATGAGAAGACTTTCTCGGCATCAAATCTCGAAAAGAGATCTTCACGATTCAGATAATGACTTGCGACAAAGCCATCAACCTTACCGGGGGAGAGGATCTGTTCGCTTCCGAATAACGAAACCCTGATGTTCGACTCATCTATTGGAATGATTTCATCGACGAGAAACGAGAGTCCATGGATATTCTTCACCTCCGCTAAGAGCAGAGTCGCGCCCCGGCCGATGAAGAGCAGGGCTACGAAGATTGCGAGCAAGAATCGCTTCATAACGGTACACTGTATCGTCAATAGGCAGCTTTGCCGAGTGGGAAGAGCGAGTGGCGCTCTCTTAATTGCTCAGACCGCCCGAAAAGAAAAGTTACCCCTGTTTTCGGGACTTCAGAAACGAAGGGGGCAATACAGCCGTCACACTTACTAAAACTTCCTGTTCCTCTTCAACCTCTGGAGAAGCAAATTTCAGCCGAATGGCTGACTTCAGGTCCTTCTCGATCTGCTCTGCGTCGAGCTTGACCTTTAACAGAAAGACCTTTCCCGGATTTGTTTCTTCAACACTGACGCTTACCGCGGAAGAGTCGGTAGTAGCCGACAATAATCGAAGCGTTGAAGACCCCTTATTCTCTATCTTCGCTTCCTTCTCTAAGGAGCGGCTCCCATCGATTATACCAAAGGAAAGCACCTGAGGCTTAATCTGGATCTTCTCTCTTACAGAAGCATAGAGCGGGAGGTTCACGGTTCGCTGCTTAATCCCTTCGACTTCGATAATGATGCGTTCCCGAAATTCTCCTACTTCTACATCCTTTCGAAGTTTAAGAACTCCCTCATATGAGTGGTCATCCCCTTTTACCTTCTCAAGCTGCACCCACTTGGAGCGGGAGATGAGCTTCTTTATCTTCGCGCTAGAACCTTTTCGGGTGGAAACTTTAATTGCTCTCTCTACAAAGGCACCTTCAGACTCGTCTCGCAATACTTCACCAAAATGCACACGTTGCGGCTCAACAATAAGATCGGGCTGGACTTCACCTTTCATCGTAACAAGCGCTGTGAGTTGCTCAGGGTCGTTTGTATAGATCCTCACCGTTTTTACCTTCGGTCCAGACATTCCCCGAGTATCAAAATCAACGTTCAGACTCGTCTCCTCTCCTGGTGCAAGAGAATTTTTCTCCAACGTTGAAACTGTACAACCACACGAGGGAACGACTCTCTGGATCTCTAAGTTCTCATCGCCAAGGTTTTTCAAAAGAAAGCTATGGGTAACCTTATCTCCTTGGGCCACCGCTCCGAACGAATGCTCGGCACCAACGATAGAAAGCTGCGGGACGGCATATACCGAAACAGAGCACAAAAGCACTAAAAATACAGAAATAGTAGGCAACCCGACCAGACGGAGAGTAGCGGTCATGGAGACTCCTCAAACACATTATTAAGCTCTAAAAACTTGGTGGAAAAGTTCCCTGAGCGAAAATTTTCGTGATTGAGAATTCTCCGATGCAGCTCAATATTGGTGGAGATTCCTTCAATAAGAAACTCATCCAACGCCACGAGGAGCTTGGCGATGCACGCTTCTCTGTCATGAGCCTTGACGATTAACTTGGCAATCATCGAATCATAGTATGGTTGTATAGTGTATCCGGCGTATACCGCAGAATCGACCCGTACTCCATGCCCACCCGGAGGATGATAACTCGTAACCTTTCCTGGGGAAGGAACTAACGTTCTTGGATTCTCTGCATTTATTCTCGCTTCGATCACATGACCGTGAAAAGAGATATCAGATTGCGTCATTGAAAGCGGTTGTCCTGCAGCAATACGAATCTGCTCTTTTACAATGTCAGTGTCAGTTATCATTTCTGTAACTGGATGCTCAACCTGCAACCGTGTGTTCATCTCGATAAAGAAGAACTCTTCCTTCTTTAGGTCGACAAGAAATTCAACCGTACCGACACTCGAATACCCAACCGACTCGGCGAGCTTAACAGCGGAATTCTGGATTTTTTCCCGGAGAGCATCTGAAAGTCCTGGAGAAAGCGCTTCTTCAATAACTTTTTGATAGCGCCTCTGCACCGAGCAATCCCTGACCCCAAGATGAATGACGTTCCGGAATCTATCTCCCGCCACTTGCACTTCTATGTGCCTAACATCGGCAAGATATTTTTCTACTAGGAGGTGTCCGTCACCGAATGCCGCTTCCACTTCTCGTTGCGCCATATCGAAAAGCGACTCAAACTCCTCTTCGTTTTCGACGATCTTCATTCCGCGACCGCCTCCACCAGCACACGCCTTCAAAAGGACAGGAAAACCACTTTTCTTTGCCACTTGAAGGGCCTGATCTGGGCTAATGTAGCCCTGACTATCACCAGGAATCGTTGGCACACCAGCCTTATCGGCAGCTCGGCGAGCTCTCGCCTTGTCTCCCATTATCCGCATATTGCGGACCGATGGACCGATAAAGGTAATGCCACAACTGCCACATATCTCAGCAAACGCCGCATTCTCACTAAGAAACCCATAACCAGGGTGAATAGCATCGGCTTGAGTCGCAACAGCGGCAGCCATAATTGAAGCGATGTTTAGGTAGCTTTCCTTGGCTGTAGGAGGACCAATACAAACACTCTCTGAGGCGAGCTTCACGTGTAATGCTTCTTCGTCGGCAGTAGAGTGTATGGCGACGGTACGTATCCCTAGTTCATGGCAAGCACGAATAATCCGGAGCGCGATCTCTCCTCTATTAGCAATAAGTACTTTTCGAAAGGGGGGCTGTTGCGTCATCTCTATCCATTCGGATCAATTAGAATGAGAAGCTCACCAAATTCAACTACTTGGGAATCTTCTGGAAGAACTCGGGTCACTCGACCGCTGATCGGGGCCTCGATCTCATTCATCAGCTTCATCGCTTCTATTATACAAAGAGTCATACCTTTTTTGACGACATCACCTTCTCGCACAAAAGGCTCCGCATCAGGAGATGGCCTTCTATAAAAGGTTCCAACAATTGGTGATTCCACTTTATGGTAACCGGCATATTCATCAACAGCTTGAGGCACTGCAGGAGCTCCCGTCGCCGGAGCAGTGTGAGGCAGCATGGGTTGCGGCAAATAAGCCGGGGCATCCACCGACTGAGGTAACAAAGCATGCGTCGGCTGCAACTGCCCTCTAGAAAGCTTGATATGGGTATTCTCTTGCTCTAACTCAAACTCAGTTACGCCATTCTCTTTCAAAATCTTAACAATCTGCTCTAGGTCTTTGATATCCATTTGCAAGTCCGTTACTTATTCATTTTTGAGCCAGGGCGACAGCTGCCGAGCTGATAAAAGGTACAAAATATGAGTGAAAAGGTACAGATCAGCTAAATATTGATTATTCGGGCGATTATTCAGCGCTCCGCCCAATTTCTACTGAGAAACGCTACTCGTCATCCAAGAGGTCCAAGTCATCAAACTCAAAGTCAGTTTCGGCAATCACGGCATCGGAGGCTGGTGGTGTATCCTTAAGACCCGAACGCTCAAGGGACGTCTCTCCCTCCATAGCAGACGCTACTGACGAAGAAGCCGTTGAAGATGGTCGAGACTCACGAGAAATAGCGGGATCAACCCCCTCCTCCTCACTATCCTTAGGAACGTATGAGGGATCTAACGCGCAAAGTAGCCGAATGAGAGTCTCCTTGTCGGGATACTCGCCTTGCAACTGAACGACTACATCTTTTGCTAGCTCGGGACAATCAGAGAGATAAAACAGCTGGGCAAGTAATAACTTCCCTTGAGGACTATTGGAGCCATCAGCCAATACACGAAGCACAGTTGCAAGAGACTGAACGAGTTCTCCCCGATCTCTAAGACCTATCGCTTCTTCCAGAAGTGCTTGGGAACTCTCAGCCAAAGAAATTCAACTCCTGAAATTCTTGGAGATCTGGATACCACAAGAACTATGATTTCTTGAAGTATCCAGAAGAACTAGCAATTATCAAAGGCATCAAAGCTTAAGCTGATCCGTCCGGTAGCAGTACCGCTATCCCCACTTTCGTTAGTGTAGAAAACTCTAACGGTGACAGTTCTAAAGCCAAGATCTGACGGTATAGCGGACGACTGCCCAGCAAATCGCTTTGTCGCGCTACACTCATCCCCAGCCATGGGAGAGGATTCGTTATTACCTGTGTTACCGGTTACTTCCGCAAAAAGAGCCGAGTAATCTTGCTCTCCTCCATTTGAAGCGATTCCTGATTCAATTGGAGCCGGGAGCAACGTTGTAGAAGTGAATGTTGTTCCAGCACCATCGGCGTTCGAAATGGTGTAATTATAACCACTGACACGAATTATCTGGTTAGAGTTATTTACGATAGAAAAACTGATGACTGTATCGAAAAACCCTTCGCAATCAGCTTCACCGCCTGAAATTTCACAGTTTCTCTGCCTGGTATCGACACTGAGTGTTGGATTTGCAAAAGGAGTAATTGAGCCACTGTCATTTATTGCAATTTCAGTGAGACGAATCCCTTCAGTTCCTGTACCCCCAGGACTACCATCGTCGCCAACAGCAACTCCACCACTTCCAGTTCCACTTCCAAGACCACCACCAGCTGAAGAACCAAAACCGGTAAATCCAGCAGGAACTGCACCAGTACACTGTATTTGAACAAATTTACGAAGATTTACACCGGTAGGAAGACGACAACCGAATTGAAAGCTTCCAGGAGCAGCACAACCAAGAACTCCACTGATCTCTCCGAAGGAGTTCGTTATCTCTTGTCCGGTTGTCGGCTCGATAATTTCCACGCCGAGCTCCGAGTCACAAGAGACTGGTATAGCTGGGACAGCAGCGCCATCTTGGTTTTTAACCCCGACCTTGTAGCCTGAGGTATCCCCAACGGCAAGGCTAGTAGAATTGACCGATATCTCAATCCTTCCTACCGTCTCGTCATTGACAACAAAGAGCCCGTCAAAATTGGTTCCTTGGTCGCCATTGCCTCCGCTGTTACATCCGAAAAGAAGCGGCATACCAAATACTACTAACCCTAATAGTAGGCTTGCCGTTACACTGTTCTTCTTTTGTTGAAGCTTGAACCGGTCCATATCTGCCATTCCCCTAGTTTCCAACATACCCTTCGTAAAACTCTTTACACCCAATTCGTACAACCTAGCTGACAACTCCACCGCCACCAGAACCACCTATTCCGGACAAGTCTCCTCCAGCGCTAATACCCCCACCTGACTGAGTTGGTGGAATGAGCACATCAGGAGTTACAGCAATTACTAACGTTTCAGCATTTGTGGTTAGCCTATCCCCACCAGATGCCTCACCTTCTGCCGTGATAGTAAGGAGCATATCGAACGGCGCTTCTGGCAAG
>JAGRAT010000120.1 GCA_020434495.1 Bdellovibrionales bacterium
CAACTTAATGAGGTAGCGACTCTTTCCATCAAAGGTATCAAAACTTCTGGAGACCCCGGGCTTCCAATCAAGGCTCCGTGCAAAAAAAGCTGCAGAGAGCGGCTCTAGGGTAAAATTGTTCGCTTCGAAATCATACTCATGGGTACGGCCGACATTTTCGCCTTTTCTCTTTGAGAGCTGGGAGCGAATCCGCCCGTCCTCTGTAAATTCAAGAGAAGCCTTCGTTACTCGGGAATTCTCGCGTTGATCAATAAAGAGGTACCCTGGCGAGAAATCCTCTGCAGAGAGCCCACCGTGAGCGGCATATCGGAGCTTATAAAAAACATCGACAAAGGAATTCGTTCGAGCTGTAGCGAGGACTTCGTAAATTCCATCTACCTTCTGGACTGAAACCTCAGCTTCAGCAGCGGGAATTCCCTGCCAAGAAACTTCGTAGGTAAACACCCCTTCTCGAAACTCGTGGTCTTCCGTAGGAAAGTACACCTCGGTTTCAACCTCCACCTTGTCTGCTGGAAGCTCCTCGGCTTTAGCAGTCGTAGCAAAGATGATGGACAGCGCTCCTATAACTGCAAGGCATGACACAGCGAATCTGCTAGGGAAAACGGTATTCCCATCACGCACCTCTAGGAATCTTGAGGGCCACCGATTGGTGTGATTATCCGATATCTTCATAGACCCTCTGCGGTAAGTGGTTCAAACGCCTTAACTATACGCCTCCTTGATTATTTAGGCACGTAGCAATGATTTTCCAAGATGGGCCCTTCGAAGTCAGGCGAAATGGTTATTAAAGATAAACAAATTCAACTGATTATCCCCGTTGCCATTATCGATCTGTTCCGAAACCAGTTTTGCTCCCCCAATCAAAGCGACCTACCGGTATCCAGTGGGCATAACCAAACTTGTAGGTTGTTTATGTGGGGTAGACATGGATGTATCACCGTTTCGGGGAAGGATCCCCTTTTTTTTCAGCCTCTTATTACTGTTAGGCATTTCTAAGACGACCAGCGCTCAAATCATCCCCCAATTGGACAGCTATCCTCAAAAGGATCTCTTTCACACTATCTACCTTAGGTGCAGCTCTTTACCTTGCATCGTCGCAACGAAACCAGAACCACTATTTGTTGATGGGGAAGTTCAGAACTCCCCTTTGGGTCCACACATCAATTTGGATTTCTATACATTTAGTGGCCCGTTTTCTTCTTTAGATCTCGCCATCACCCAACAAGGAGATGATGCCAGTGTCTATGGACAGGTATTCAGAAAGGGAAGCAATCCATGGGAACTTACCTCTTTAAGCGAGAGGCTTTCGGGGGTAGTTGAAAAAACTGGTCCTCTCCGGCCGATAACCACGCAAGAAGCGGTTATGCTCGGGATGATAACCGGATTTATGGACCTCGATAACACAGGTGTCGAGCGCTCAACGGGAGGATCCTTGGCCATGATCGCCGCTGGGCCACTCTGCAAGGACGAAATCCAGAGTGGGCTAGGACCAAGCGGGCCTCTTTATGGACTTGGCCCTATTCCGTGGTTCACTCCCGATTCTGTAGAAGAATGTGGAATTCGCCACGATCAGTGTTACCGAAACAATCCGAAGAGTGCCACTGCTAGATGCGATAAGGAGTTATCCGACTGTCTCAACAATGCCATCGGCTGGGAGAGCTGGATTTACACAAACATCTCAGTCACCCTCGTGAGCTGGTTTGGTGGAATCAACGAGTCACCAGAGCCGTGCAAGTGCAAATGGGAGCTTTCAGATGAGATCGTAAAGGCGTTACTCAGACTTGATGACACACAACTCGAAGTTGGTGGTTCTGCATGCTGCGATGAGTCGGGATGCACCAAGGACGAGTGCACTGTTTCAGCACTAGATTCAGATGGAACGCCTCTCCTCACCTGGGATGGTGAATGCGATGGCGAGGTAGACAATAGCTATCACGATAGAAACTCGCGAGGAGAATGCTCAGTCTGTCATGCACCGTATGGAGACAGCCCAGTTGACAACAGCACACAAGACGAACAACTCGGCAAAGAAACCGCCCCAACTGACGGTTCAGGAGAGTTTCTCGACCAAAGCGCTCTCATGCTCTACGACCTGTCACTCGATCTCTGGTAACAAAACGCTCCCCCCCCCCAACTCGTCAGAACTTCTCGACAGGAGCTCTTTAGTATAGTAAAGTGCCTCCGATCAATCGGACACCATTACAGCCATGTTTAAAGAGTCAGGAAATCAACATTCTGAGGATAATGCGGGGAAACAACCACCCGAGGCCGCCCTTACTCATCCCCATATCCGGGAGTTTTTCCCGAAAGAGGCAGTTCCTCAATTTGTGGTATCCGTTAACAGCATGAATATCTGGCATGGACTGGAATTTCCGATTCAAGGAGAGAGTCACCGAAATCACGCAGCTCGATTGTTGGGAGAGGCTGAATCTCGAGAGCGGTCTTCCATGCTTCATGCCCTTGAATTCCCACTCGATCCGAACTCAGAGCACGAAGCGTTGCGAGCTCTAGATCTCGCAAGATCTCATCTCCCTGAAAGTGAGGGAGTATTCGGACACATGATCTCCTCACATCCTTCTCTTGAAGTTCAGTCCGAGGCAGCCGCCACCCTTACTCGAGCAGCCGACAGAGGGGTTCCCGTTTCTCAGGCCAATCTTCAAAGCGCCAGCGAGAAGTCCCACTCTCTCGGAACAAATTTTCGATTGACCGTCATGACCTTAGGAGGTCTCATCGCCTCGGCGCGAAACGGCCAGTTCGATCAGAATCCATGCATAGGATACTTGGTCGATCAGATTAAAATGTGTGAAGGACGCGACGGAAGAGCATTTGTCGTTCAGCAACTTACCGACCTCCTCGATGATGATGACCCAAGTGTAAGATTAGCTTCAACCGTGGTCCTGCGGGACGTAGTGGGACTTCCTGAGTTAGCGGTACCGATCACTGAAGCATTCACAGAGAACATCCCAAATGAGCGAAACTGCGAAGTGCTTTACTACGCAGTTGAAGGTCTCTCTGAGGCGATCCGTTCGGACCTTCTTTTTACAGAGCCCGAATTGCGATCCAAGGCGTTTCACGTCCTTCTCGATCTTACCCAAGACGAAGATGCCGGAGTAAAAAGAATCGCTCGACAGCTCTTTAGATAAGAGATTTTAAAAGATCTTTACGATTGAAATGTTGACGATTCCTCCCCTCTTTCTAATGAAGTTGAGGTGGCATTTCGATGAGGATTCAAAGAACGAGCCTCAATCGCACTACGAATTTTCCCTAGATTCTTCCAAGGAATGTTAGATAAGCGCCAAAAAACTTCTCCTCGTCAGAAGCAGCCCGCTGAACACGCCCGACATGGTATCGGTAAGTGGGGTGAATTCTCTTTTTCAAGAGACTACGAAGAGGTATTCGTATGAATTCACCCAAACCATTTCCACAGATCTGTCTCCTTATCATTTCATTGACACTTTTTGGATGCACGGTAGTGCATGCGCAAGGACGATTTCCAAATGCCAGCAATACACGAGGAGAACTCCTTGCTCCGCTCCTAGGGGAGAACGGTGGGCGCGCAACAATGCCCGGGTATATCGAGTTAGAAGATGGCACACCTATCGTGACCATGTTCTTTGAGGCTCCTGGGAGTAGAGCCGGCTCAGATCTGATCGCCCGCTATTACGACATTTCCGACCCGCGAAACCCGATTGAAAGAACTTTCGCCTTCGAGCAAAACGGAAGAAATCAAGGCTCTGGCTTCGCGGCTCACGCGACCATTATGGGGATGAGCGCCGACGGGCCAGCAATTGGCGGAACTCGCCCTTACACCTTTCAGCGAGATAATTCAGGAAATATCGTTGTCAGAGACAGCCAGTGGACCTTTCCGATGTACATGGACACTCAAGTCTTCGGAGAAGGTCCGAACTACGCCAATCGTGGGGGAATGTACCCTCCGTTTACGACCAGACAATACTGGAGCTACGGAGAAACGAACTACGTAGACGGTTTCATGAAAAACGGTCAAGTGCTCGCAAGCTGGGACACCATCGGTGAAACAGGAGTTATCGGGATGCCCTTCATTATGGGGGAGTGGCTCATCCGAGCCTCGGATCAGAGCGATACCGGAATAGCCATTTACGATCTCACTCGCACCTTAAACTCTCCAGGTCGTGCACCCGATCTCATCGGGCTCTATCCTGGTGGACTTGGAGACTCTGGTGGCTATTGGTCTGAGATCTGGGGAGAAGGAAACGCTCTCTATGTCATCAACCCGAACAGAAATAATGGGATTAACATTCTCGATATCTCAGACCCTGGGAGCATTCAAAACATTTTCAACGAGAATCCCAAAGCCGGGCTCAATGGTTGGGAGGCAGATCCAACCTACGCTTATACCAGAGACCACTACGCGTATGTCGACAAATGGGAGATCAATCTTCGAAACTTCCGGTACGACAGAGTTATGGATAGCATGGCGCACCGTATCGACGTTTCGCAATCATCCTTCCCAGTTGGAAATATTCTCGTCACTGGAGGCTATGACAAACGAGAGAGAAACAATGGAGACGGACCTCGACAAGGAGTTGCATTTTGGGGACTTGGGGCTCCAGACACGACCGCTCCATACGTCGGATATCATCGCCCCCGTCCAAATCAGCTAAACTATCCAGTTGCGGCTCCTATCTCTGTTATCATCGCTGAAACACTAAACATGAGAACCGTAATTAACGGCTCAACCGTACTTGTTCGACCGATAGCGAGTAATGGAAGTCGTGGCGCACCAATAAGAGCTCATATCGTCATTACCTCTGGAAGTCGCATTCTGCAAATTGCCCCTGAGAACAACCTCCTTTCGAATACTACTTATGAAGTCTCCTTTCCATCAGGAGGAATCGAGGATGCAGCAGGGAACGGCATTGTCGGGTACTCTTTCCGCTTCTCGACTGGAAGCACTCTTATCAGCGGAGGTAGCACTCCACCAAGCTCCCCTACACCTACACCTTCACCGACGCCAACCCATACTCCCACACCCCCTATATCTCCAACACCGACACCAACGACAACTCCATCGTCCACTGTAACGCCGACGCCCACACCAACTCCCCCCGCCTCAACGGAGCAATCCTTCGAAGTTGAAGTTCTTCCCGCTCCAGCAGGCCCAGGAGAACGTGTTACCTTAAGAGTAATTGGAGATCGCAGAGACGGAGATCTCTTCCGATTCAATTTTGGTGATGGGAGTGCGGCCTCTGCTCTTAGCACCTCTTACCAGAGGCGTCACACCTACACAGCTCAGGGACACTACCGCGCGACGGTCGAGATACGCCCCGTTTCTGGAGGAATCCAGATCAAACGAGTCGTTATCACGGTTCAGGATGAAGCCGCATCGATTCCCTCAAAGAAGAGCTCTCCCATCATTTACGATGAAGCAAGGCAAAAGGGATTTGTAGTAAATCCTGACAATGATTCCGTAACGGCATTTAGCTTTACGGGAGAGATCCAAGAATTCTCGGTTGGGGATGGATGCGATCCACAAAGTCTTGCGAAAGAAGGGCAACTTCTCTGGGTAACCTGCTTTGCTCGAGACGAAGTACTGGCGCTAAACGAAAGCGGCACCATTCAGAAGAAGATCTCCCTTCCTTACGGCTCCGCGCCATATGGAGTTATCGCTCACGAGGGAATGATTTACCTTAGCCTCTATGGAAAGGGCACGCTTGTCTCCTATGATTCGGAAACACTTAAGATTCTCACCGCACTGCCCCTTGGCCCGACTCCGCGAGCTATGGCTTACGATATTGCTAGAAGAAAATTCCTTGTTACTCGATTCATCTCTCCAGATGACCACGGAGAGGTTTATCAAGCAGCTCTTCTCGCCAACAAGCTACAACTCGGAGAGACAATAGTTCTAAAAGAAGATCGAACCAGTGAAGATACGAGAGAATCCGGGAAAGGAGTACCGAACTACCTCGCCGGAATAACTATTTCGCCAAATGGAAAAACCGCTTGGGTGCTTTCAAAGAAGGACAACTCTCACAGAGGGTTATACCTGAACGGTGAAGATCTTAATCAAGAGAATTCTGTAAGATCGATGGCGGCGATCATCGATCTCGATACTGGTAGCGAGCTTTTTGAAAAAAGAATTGATATCGACAATGCAGACTCCCCTACTTCCGTAAGCTTCTCTCCTCTTGGAGACTATGCTTTTGTTCCTATTCAAGGGAACAACATTGTTGTTGTGTATGACCTCTTGAACGGAACAGAGCGGGACCTTCTTCGAATTGGCACTGGAGCTGCTCCCCAAGGCATCACCTCGGTTGGAGACAATTTCTTACTCGTACAGAACTTCCTTGATCGGACAGTCTCTGTTCTCGACCTGACAAGATTCCTTTCGGGCACCTCGGGAAATGTCTCAATCAGCACCATCAGAAAGCTTACATCTGAAAAACTCTCCCCGCAGATCCTTACCGGAAAGAAAGTATTCTATGACGCCATCGGAGCAGGAATCGACGGAGATGGTGTTGGCTTCAACCGCATGAGCGGAGAGGGCTATCTCAGTTGCGCTACCTGTCACCTTGATGGCGGACATGATGGGAGAACCTGGGACTTCACCGGTCGTGGAGAGGGTCTTCGCAATACGACTGACTTACGTGGCCGCTCTGGTACCGGACACGGTCGCGTTCACTGGTCAGCAAATTTTGACGAGATTCAAGATTTTGAAAATGACATTCGGAACTCCTTTGGCGGACGAGGATTCATGTCAGATGATCACTTTGTGCAGACCGTAGAAACGCTTGGAGCAAAGAAGGCCGGGCTGAGCATAGAGCTTGATGCGCTCGCTGCATATGTAAGCTCCCTCGACAAATCGAGCTTTCCAAGAAGTCCGTATCGGAATGCGGATGGCTCTTTAAGTGATGCGGCAAAGCGAGGTAAAGCGCTCTTCTCTACAATGGATTGTGTGAGCTGTCACGGCGGGTCAACTTTTACTGACAGCAGCCTCGAAGAAGCGCCTCTTCATGACGTAGGAACAATTGGAACGAACTCTGGACTTCGACTCGGCCAAAAGCTTACGGGAATCGATACGCCAACACTTCTTGGAGTGTTTGACTCGCCGCCGTATCTTCACAACGGGCAGGCGCACTCTCTTGCAGAGGTATTCCTTGAGCTCGGGGAGACAAGTTATCAAGCAGAGTTTGCCAGTAAAAGTGGCGCTACGGGAGACCTCTCTCGAGAAAACGCCTACGGGAGCCGAGAAGGAGGTGCTGTAATAATTCCAGCTGGCGAATCGGGAGGGATTCGATTTTCGGAAGTTGCGAGTAGCGGGAATCAAAATGTCCGTCTCACACTTCGCTACTCTGTAAGCTCTACTCAAACCATAATTCTAGCGATAAACGAGATTGATCAATCTATTAACCTTGAACCGAGCTCCATCTCAAATCTCTATCCGCTAGGAGCGAATTGGAACGAAGTGAGCGTAATCGTCAATTTGCTAGATGGCACGAACGAAATTAGACTAGCGGCATCCTCAAACTCTGCTGAGATTCTCCTTGATGAAATCAGGTTAATGCCTATCGCAATAACAGAGCATTCAATCGTTCAATCCTTAAACCCATCGGAACAGCAAGATCTCTTGGAATTCCTGAAGCAGCTTGACGGAACCCCTGTGAATTTCGAATCAGATACACCGCAAGATTCCGAGGATTCAGATCCAACTCCACCGGAGGAAGACCACCCTGGCAAGTTTACCGGAGCGAGCAAAAACGATCTGTTCAACTTTTTTAGAGACACAATTGATACACTAATAATCCTAGTGAAAGGTTCTGCAACCAAAACAGTCAAGAGTCCAAAGGGGGATCGGAATGAGTCCAAGGTCGAGGGAATAAACCTCCTTTTGCTTGGAGAGATTAAATTTGCCACGAGTGAGGTCATCTCACTACTGAGGATAACGATACGCGAAGTTCAGAGCACACTGAGCCTAACCTCTCGGGAGAAAAATCATCTTCTGAAGTCTCTCAAAGCTCTAAAAAGATTCCGCCGACGAGTGACACTACTCAACAAACATAGCGCTTCCATGACAAACGATCGCCTCGTTCGAAAGATCAAACGTCTGCCAAAACTGTTAAAATCGGCAAAACGAGGCCTCCCGAAACTCGGCAAGCAAACGGCAGGCGGACAACTGAGAACGGACAAACGGATCAAAGAGTGGGTTGTTCCACCAATGAAGTTGAACAATATCTGAATCAGCAATCAACTTGCGCAGAGCCTCGGGCTGAGGAGACTCAATGACTTTTGCGTCGAGTTGCAAGGCCGAGGATTGTTGTTCAATCGGAAGTACTCCCCCCCAGTCTCTTATCAAGAAACTCTGTAAAAACACTCCGTGCATCATATCCCTCAATAAATGAGAACAGAGGTGAAAGGAGATCTGCTATGTCATTTCGTATTTCGATTGGAGAGTCAGATGAAAGTATTCTGCTTATTGCCACTCCAGCTATCTGCCTCGAACGGGGAGTGCATAAGTCTGCAAAGAGTCCTCCGAGCGTTTCGGCAACCGACTGCGCATTCGCGGAGACAAACTTACCACCCGCATCAACCAAGGGCGCTTCGATTCTATTCCGGGACTGAAGAATTCCACTGGCAATTATGTGCCCCCTAAGCTCAGCCAACTGCTGTTGCTCGGGCGCCGTATGGATACACACCCGTGCTACTGCCTCAAGCATCGCCAAGCACACCTCGTCCATTGCAATTCTCTTTGCGCTAACTTCTGGCTCTGCGATCGTTTTTGGATCATGTATGGGATCGTTCATCGGGGGCTCCAGTAAAGAGTCGATATCGAGTCAACCTGCAAACTCATCCCCAAAGTTCAGTATCAAATTCTCAACAGCTACTCAACTAATTCTGTTTGTAGCCGCTGATTGGCGATGATGATTCTTTCATAGGAGTGTCGCCGCAGTCGAAATCACAGTAGTTGTTTATCGAATGGGTAAGCTCCAATAGTTCGTTCTTTGAAATCTCCTTAAAGAGCCGCTCTATTGTCGCAGAGCCGGCGCAACTCCGAATAATCTTGAGATACATTTGATTAAGATATTGTCAGCAAACTACTCACGAAATTCAGTTTGGTAGTTGGCGAAGTCTGCGCAAAATACTCGGTTTATCAGGTTTCGAACCAACGGCGATAAACCCATACAAATGTCCTGTACAAAAGATTTGATTCTCAGTTCCATTGCCGTTTAAGGACCGGTTAAATTGAGGGCTTTTCTCCCGGTTACTTGGTTGGTTGTGTTTTTCAGCAGCCCTCGGCGCTTATCCGCTCTCCAACGTCGATTGAGGTTCGAGAACGAACAACCTCACCTGTGAAATGCTCGACCG
>JAGRAT010000121.1 GCA_020434495.1 Bdellovibrionales bacterium
CAAAATCCCCACCCATCGCCAACCGTATGCGATGAACATCAGTGAACTGACCACCCGAGGACAGCACATCAAAGATAACTAATTCAGAGTCGTCAAACTCCTGCCTTGCTCGATCTGTTAACTTCTCGTGGTACTGCTTCTCGTAACGTTGCTCGAGCTTCGATTTATAGATTTCCCAATACTTCTCAAAGCGCTTTCTCTCAGTTTCATTTCTTTGGAGCTCAATCTCGGAGACCTTCAAGTGTTGTAATATAAGCGCTCTTGCCTGCTCAAAAGTTTCAAAACTCAGCAACTCATCAGTTCCCATTCGATGAAACGAGAAGGCATGCCTTGCCGCGTCGGCACCTATACGGTCACCCTCCAGCACTGCGTTGCACCATTCGAACTCGGGACTTCCACCGAGCTGGTCAATGAGAAACTCCCTAAAATTCTTTCCATAAAAGGACTCAAACTTTCCCTCGAATGCTCGAAGTTTTTCAGCCGCACGAGAATCCAGCTTAAAAGTTCCGGCCTCTTCATCCCACGTCCATGCCCCTTGGACGATACCTTCGATTAAAAGCCCAAGACCTTTTGAATCATCGGTGAATACTCCGAACTTGCGGTACGCTTGGACAGCAAGAACAGCTGCTGCATCCCCTTTGTAGACACTATCAATTAGGCGACGCTTCTCTCCCGAGAGGCAGACATTGATGGCATCAGTGACATTGTCGATCGAAACAAGGGGAATATACTCCTCAGGATATTGCCCGTGCGCGGCGCGTCTCGCTTGATTGATTCGGTGCTCGAGATCCTTCGCGTATCGATCGCCAAATACCTCTTCAAAGCGCTCTCGTTCAACAGCCCCCTCCGAAACTATTCGCGAAAGGTTCTCTTCTCTTGGCCCCCAAAATCTTGTGAGTTCTACCATCATCTCAGAAGCGGCAGCAGCTCCAAAATCGTGGTTATACAGATCGTGAGCGAGATCATACTCATAGCCGCCGAACTCATCATGCATATACTCGGACAATGTGACTCCGAATCGGTCGTAAAACGCCGCCTCAACAATATCCCGCTCATCTGGTTGGATCTGACGCAATGTTTTGTAAAATTCTTCGTTATCTTCGAAAGTAAAGAGGCCGAAATCCCGTCCTGTCAGAGTGCGATGAAGCTCCCCTGTCAGAAAATGAAGCTTCTTTCCGCGCTTAATTCCTTGCGCAAAGGCATCTTCATATTCTTTGGTGAGTACCCCTTGGAACTCTTCGGAGAGATACGGAGACATGCGCCTTACGTACTCATCGGTTCGACTCTTTAAAATCGCCAACCGCTCCTGCGATACATTCTCGTTTTCATGAATTTCAGACTCACGTCCGGCCTTGTAGGCAAGGCGTCGAACAGTATGAATCATTCCAAGCTTTCGCCACCGCTCTTGCGACCTTTTAAAAAGCTCTTCAGCGTACTGGAACGCGATAACCTGCTCCACCCGAACAGATCCAATCCCATACCACTCTTGAAAAAAGTGTGCTCTACGTTCTGCGTAGTTATTCAAGAGTACGGGAGAACTCTCTTCCTGAGCGAGTTGCGATCCCTCAACAGCACCGTACCCTTCGATTCGAAGAACAAAGAGCTTCTTTTCTCGTTCTTCATCTCTCGTTCCCTCACGAATAAAGCGCTCTGCCTCGTGGACCTCTGCGAGCTCAGAGCAGAGGAGAATGACCTGAGCACCGTCCGGTGAAGACATCACACTCCCTTGAATAAGCTCCAAGGTTTCATCGCTCAAAAGATCCACGTTTGCTTGAGTGAGAATTTGATGGAGTTGTGGAGAAAGCTGACTGAGCTTCTCTTCCAATTCCGCTACTCTTTTCTGAAAGAGGGTTTCTAAAGTGCACTCTCCTTTGGTGATCTCACTGATCGTTTGCGAGAGTCGCTCTCGATACACCTTGTCCGTACCGCTCAGCACCTGAAGAGCAATCCCAAAAGTGGATTCTGCAGAGCTTCGAGCATCGAGGAGACGGAAAGCTTGTCGAACAGTAGCATTCGATTCTAAGGCGTACCCTCGCCTCCGTTCCAGTTCACCTTTTCCCGAAAGGCTATCGAGCTCTTCTTTCGTATACGTGAGAGAAGTATGACATCTCTCATTTGAGTAGTATCCACGGGTAGCATCGTAGGCTATCTGATCATCAGTCCCAAAAGTTGAATGTTCATCTTTAGCGCCCTGGTAGAGCGATCGTCCATCACCAAAATCGTGAGCTCTAAAAATTCTGTCAGCTGCCCAAAATTGCTCTGTCGAAAGATCATCGAGAAGATCTCTCGCTTTCTTTCCCGATTCCTGCCAGTTGTCGTCCCAATGCTTAATGAGAGCAAGCACTCGCTCTCTAGCGAACTGAGCAGACTCTCGTCCGGCTTGCCAACCACGAGACGAATGCGCGCGAACCTCTCCCTCTAAGGTTTTCAGCAGTCGATCACTTGAGATTCGCTCAAAATAAGCCTTCCTCTTCTCAGAGGCAGCTCTTGCGCCACCTTTATCCTCACTATTCCCAAGGAACCCCTCTTGCCAGCCAAGCTCATAGAGCTGTTCCGAAGCCCAAGAGAGCGCATTCCTAACATATTGCCGCTCTGCGTAAACTGTCAGATAGCTCTGCACTGATGAGGAGTTTGAGAAAAATCTCTGTACAAGCTCTAGGGCTTCAACCGCCTTTCGCTCGCGATGCTCGATGAGTCCACTATCAGGGTTCGGTTTGTACTTCGCACCAGCAAAGGCAACGTATCGGTAGCGCACCAATTCTTCTGATATATCGAGCAGCTTCTTCTCAAACTCTTCAGCAGAGACAGCAGGTCTCCCCTCTGCACCAGAGAGCAACAGTGCTTCAAGCGAAAGTTGAATTTCGTGATTGGCACTCGAGATAGCATTACAGTTGGTAAAGATCTTTCCGATAAATTGGCGAACATCGACTTCTCGAGATTCCAAACGCTCAAAGAGGAGCTTCCGTTGCTGAGCGGATAATCCGCGAACAACATCGAGTGTGGTCGTTAACGCATGAAGCTGCTTACTCGAGTCTTCCGCAGCTAGCGCTACAAGAGTTTGCTCGGCTGTTCGGAGCTGAGTGTAAAACTCATGAAGATTTCGAACGGTCACCTTCGCGATCTCTTCCGCACTTGAACTATCGATTCGGTAACGTTCTAGTGCTTGACGCAAGGAGTTCGCAAACTCTTCAGAGAAGCTCTTCTCATCTACCCCAGAGAGATCTCCATTTGCGAGAAGGTTCCGGAGTTTCTCAAAGATAGCTTCATTGATATTTTTCATCTGCGAGGGAGAGAGGAGCAAACTGCTCCCCTCGGAAACATCCTCAATAGCTGTCTCGATAATCTCTTGAATCTGTGCATCTTCAAGAACGAGCTGAGTAAGCTCAACATGAGAATGACCAACCGTTCGTCGACCTCGGCGACTCCGGCCTCTGCGCGGGAGTGCCCCACCTGTCATTTGAAATCCAGCTTCTTGGAGGTTTGCGAGTTCAGAACGAGCCTGTGAAGTTCGAGTGTCCGAGGTCGGAGAAGAGGCTACAGCGGTTGGAGTTCCGTCTTGGTTATCGTGACGCAGTCGTTCATGATTCCCAGTTGGAGACTGCTGCGGGGCATGTTCTTGTTTCGTTCCTGTGCCTGTCATAAAAACCTTCTTATCCGATTTTCCTCAGCCGAAGAACTTAATCAAAAGGCCAAAATCGAATGTTCATTCAGTCACTCAGATCGCGAAGTACCTTCTGGCACAAAGTGACAAATTTCTCGGATGGCTCTAGTAAAGCGGCTCACTGTACTTCACCTTCTCAAATTCAAGCTCAGTCATTCCGATATACTCTTTTACCTTGTCTACCTGCCGCTTTCGGAGCTGGAGGTCCATTACTCCTTTCCCTTGATATGACGAAAAATCAGTAGCGTAGACCCCAAATCGACGGCCGTCCTTCTTGGGGTCGCTAAATACATATTCATCAAACTCTCCGCCCTCCCCGAAGTAATCTCCTCCTGGTCTGAATCGTGGCCGTCGAGGACGACGTGGGTTTCTCGGGCTATCACTCTCTCGGGCCTTAGCGGCCGATTCCTCAACTTCAACAGCCCGATAAGTTGATTCTTGGACGGCTCGTGCGACTGAATGATTCTCTATGTAACAAGGAGCTACTGCGGCTCGATTCGAAATCTGAACTTCGTGCCTGACCAACATCTCGGAGGCTCGATGAGTAGTCGCATCCCACTCCGTCACTCGCTGAGTATCGACTTCTGCTACTCGATGAACATCAACATCGACCTCAATTTCTCGATGGACATCGACATCTACCTCAACATGTCGGCCAGGCGTTACCACCTCTGCTGACCTGACTGTTTGTGGTGCCGCATCTTGAAGTTCAAGGCGATTTCTCATCATTCCGGAGTTCATGTTTATATCAAGCCAGCTTGCAACCGGTGCACTATCGAGCAACGAAGCAACATCAGACATTGCAGTACTTGGCTGAGGGAACATAGAAGCAAAGGTCATAACCCAAACGGCAGCCTTCTTCTTTAACCGGTTAACAAGCCCATCCGTTTCAGAAAGTGCTGTTGGAGAAGTTTCCGACGGCTTAAAATCGACGATCTCAATTTCCTCGTCTGGTTTTGGAGTTCTGTTGGGAACAGCATCAGCAAGATGAAGATCCACAACATCGTCTCGAAGACGAAGGGGCGAATCTGGTGTGCCAATACTACTTGGCTCAGGGATTGGACGAACCGGAATCTCTGCATCAGGAACACGAGCAACCGCTCCCTCTCTTGGTGCTACGGGGATAGCTGTCTCAGGTGGTGCAACTGGAGCAATGCTATCGGCCTCTGGAGTAGTTCGGGTTGGACGAAGCGCTGCTTCGACAGGACGAGGTTTGAAATCGTAGAAGTTGATAAGTGGTTCATCACGAACGAGTCGTAAGGTACTTCCCCCCGGTAGCTCATCTGGAGAAAGTTCTCGTCTAAGAGCGGCACCATCTTCCGATAGACCGATAAAGCCGACACTATCATCACGAAGTTGTCGTAGGGCATCAGGTGTTGGAACATCTCCCGCTTCTGGAAGAGGTCTCATCGCTAATGGAGATTCTGGCGCTCCTACTGGTGTTGCGCGTGAGCCAGTAGAGGCAAGGCTCGTTTGGGGCGGAGTTGGCTGACGAAGACCGCCTCCATCCCCCCTATCGCGTAGCGTCCTTCTTGGTTTTGGGTCAGATGGGCTAAACCTCGGCCCTGAATCATAGAAATCGATAATAGGAGCGAGCTCATCACTTTCTTCCGCCTCGGCTCTTCGCCTTGTGGGAACTTCTGGCTCGTCTCGAACAATTCTCAGCTCCAAGCCGTTCCCTTCTCGTCCAACTCTCGTATCAGATAGCGCATCCATCACCTCGGTTCCCCGGGTCTGGAACTCTTCTAGCTGAGTTCGATACTGCTCTCGTTGTCTCCTAACAGAGTCTCGAACTTCAGTGATATACCGAACCGGATCAACCGTAGTCCGATCGAGAACTGTTGTTGGTCCCTCTGCACTTCGGAGTACATATGGATTATTCTCAATATCGACTGACAACCGAACATCGCTATCGGCAACTCGAGAGAGGTTTCTTAGGCGACGGGTAATACTTCGCTGCTCGAGCCACTTCCCCCACGGAGTGTTTCGGGAGGTGATTCGCTCAACATAATCACCAACATTCTCGGCAAGCGCTTCGGCTTCCCTAACAAGTGCTTGATAGTGATCCTTTCCGGACCGAAGAAAGGCGAGAGAATAATCAAATTGCGCCCGCGCAAGTGCTTCGTCGTACTGAGCTCGATTGAAAGTACTTGGATCACCCCCAGCGCGAACATGATCATCAAGCTCTGTCCCTCTCCGGAAGCGCACACCCTCTCTTGCGTCCGCAAGTGCTACCGAGGCCTGAAGCGCATCGTCCCTTCCCCCTGCTGCCCGGTGTAGTCGAGCAGCCTCCTGTTCGATCCGAATTTCGCTATAGAAGCGGTCCTCAAGCTCCCTTTGAAGTTGAGCGGCTTCTCCAGCTTCACGGCTGTAACGACCCATCCGTGACCACCGAGGGAGCTCAAACATGTTGAGCCGACCAAATAATTCATGGTCAAAAAGTTGATTCTGCTGTCGCGCCAACCCCTCAGCCCGAGCGAGTTGCTCTGCGAGCTCGAGAACGCTCTTATCTCGTCGTAACCCTGGAGCGAGCTCTCTCCTCCCAAGGGTCGAGAGAAGTTCCTGGGTACGTGTTATTACAAACGCTTCGCGCTCGACAAAGGATCGATATTCAAAAAGCTCACGGCGGGCTGAGCCGAGATTTCGACTCGCTCTAAAGCGACTCACCCACTGAAGTGGATTCCAGCCAGAGGTAAGGGAGAGAACTACATCTGCTTCTGCAAATCGCTCTACCGCTGAGAGATTTCTTTGGAATCCTCGACCGGTTGCATCTACGATCTGATCGCCAACATCCAAAGCTGTTCCGATATACTGCTGTGCCCTGGCGAGTCCTCGCTCCTCTGCGAGATCTCGAAGCCGTTCACGACTCTCCCGGAGGGTGTCCCGAATCCCTTGAACCATTCGGTCTCGTCCCTCTCGACCTGGTAGTCGTATGCCAATCCGCTCCACAAGTTGTTGCGCTCGTTCAAACGCGTAAAGCACCCCGAGTCGCCGCCGGCTAGAGAGGATGTCAGAGATACTGCCGGTTAAGCCATCAATCTGCTGTCCAAGGCGCGTTCTCACGCGCTCAGTTACGCTATGAAGGGTGTGCACACCATCGCGAGCAAGCTGGAGAGGGTTCAAGCGTTGCAATCTGTCTGCAACTTCCTCAGAAACGGTTCGGACAGAAGAGGAAACAGAACGAGCTGTTGTGGAAACGGAATTTGCAACGTCACCGAATCGCTCTCGGATTAGGACATTGGCATCACTCGCATCAAACCTCGTAACTCTCCGACGCGCGAGAATCTCTTGGCGAGCACGACGTAGAGCTTCTGGAGATCCCATTCCTCGGCCTTCATAAGAGATCTGTCTACGTGCAACAAGATAGCGATCAAACGCTCGCGCGCGATCTCTGCGAGTCGATTGAAATGTACCAAAACTCTCTCGGACAGCGCTGAAGACTTCTCCGATGGAGCGTGTATCTCCATTGCCTCCAGCGAGCAGCCGGTCCCGAACATCACGGAGTGAGTTTCGAAATCTCTGAAACGCGACCCGTCGAGAGAGGTTTGCTTCTGCAAGATCTACGGCTATCCCAGAGAACCGCTCATCGCGACCGAGTCGACCGAAAATCCGCTCCCGCGCAGTGTCTGTAGAAGTTCTCTCCACTCGAGCCAGTACCGCTTCCCGTTCAGCTCGTTGCAGCCCGCGAGATTGGCGATAGGCCCTCACTCCATCGGTGAGTACTCCAAACGGATTACGTACCGGACGAGGAGTACCGGCATCAAATCCAAGGAGATTTCCAGCACGTGCATAGCCGTTCTGTAAAAAATCTCGGGCAGTTCCCAGGGGATCAGTGAATGCACGTAACGAGTTTTGAAGACGAGCACGGGTAATTCCGTAGCGTCTTGCTTGAACCGCCATGTCTGGAGTCTCGACTGCACGAACGGCACGAGTAGTAAAGCGAGCTTCATCCACGACTGGGAGGAGCCTTCGCAGATCTCGACGAGGCCCAAGGTAAGAAAACACACTTCGTCCAGCTTCAAAGAGATCTCGAACTGCCGAAACTGGGCGAAGGCGTAAGGTATCACCGACAAAATTTCCTACAGCGGCTCGCCCTTCCCTTGCAGCCGCTCTTGCTTCCAGACGGGCAACATGGGCCTCTACAACTGCTGGCGCAGCATTTGGAACAGAGGCGGTCTCGTGTAGACTTCGTGCTAAACGGTCATTACTTGAGAGCGCATCTACAAGGTGACGCTCGGCATTTGAAGAGTCACGGAGAGCTCTCCGAACCCGCGATCCATTAAAGATTTGCAGGACTGGTGGGAATCCCTGAAGAGAAAAAAAGTTCGACCACGCCTCTCTCCTTCGAGAGACGATTTCGAGCCCCTCTCGAAGCCGTCTCGTTGCGCGGTCCGCAACATTATCAAGATACTGAACAAGTGCTGGATTAAAGGACTCGGCTCCAGCAGCGTCTCTCGCTGCTGTAATCTGATCCCTACGCGCAGTGAGCTGAATATCAACTTCAAGTTGCTGCGAAAGCCCGACTCGAGCCCTCGTTCCTCGTTGCCAGTTTCGAAATTCCTGGAATGCGCGGACAACATTGCCGTGCCGAAGAGCGTCCCAAGTGTTACTCGCAGCTCGAACCGAAGCTTCGGTGTGCGTACGGAGCTCCGGATTTCCGGGATCAACAGAACGCGCCATCCGATCGGTAACCGCACCCTGTATCCCTATCTCTCTTCTATAGGCCCGTCCGTCGGCAGCAAGCCTCCAGATATTCCCGGTATCCCGCAACGCTCCGACAACTCGAGCACCAGCTTCTCTAAATCTTCCAAGCACTCCATTATCAAGTCGCACTAACTCGCGAAAAGCTTGAAGGAACTGTGCTCTTCTCTCGGCTCGCGCGATATTGAGGTCTGTTTGCACTTCGCGGTAGGCAAGGGTTACTTCTCCACCCCGTCCATCCTGACTCGGACGTCTTCGAATTTCCGCCGATACGTTGGCACCTTCCAATGCTTGAGTGGTACGTTGAACGGCATTAGCCTCCCGCTCCAGTTGAGCACGCTCTCTTCCGGTCAGGACTTCCCCTGCATTCTCTGCCTCTTTTAATCTCTGCCTCGCTCGAGTTTGTACTTCAGAAGCAGTTCGGAGTCGTTGGCTTGAGGCATCAAGCCCAAGTTCTGAAACGAATCGAGTTTGATCTCCGACCTCCCCTGCAGCCGCTCTATCAACAAAGGACTCTCCAAAGCTATCGGCCCAACCACGAATTCCTCCACGAGGACCGCCATTGGGGGGACGCCCCCCGGGAATCATACTGATTGCTCCAGCACCACCACGCATCATGATGTCGAAACCGGGAGCCATGACTCCACCGACCATTCCGCCCATCACCGCGTGTTGATATCCGGACTCTCCGAGGCGAACAATGCCCGCGAGGACTCCGTTCTCCCAAGTTCTCTCATCAAACCCCTGTTGCCAGGCCCCGATCAGAAATCCATCAAAAGCGCCCTCTAGACCGCCCTCTATCCCGTTTTGGAGCCCGCGACTCCACCAACGGCTCTCGATAAGTTCTTGACCACCTCGCCATCCTTGTCCCGCCATCCAGCGACGGGTAGTGGTTGTAGCGGCACCTTCTGCGCCTTCACGAACAGCGACTTCAGCACCCTCTCTCGCCACTGCTTCAACTGTTTC
>JAGRAT010000122.1 GCA_020434495.1 Bdellovibrionales bacterium
CCCTCCGGTCTCCTGCTATAGCAGCCCTCAAAAGAACCCACCCCTTCGCGGCAATTTCTTTTGAGAACTGCTATAGATAGTGTGAGATCATATTTCACTTGCAGGAACCCTTGTTTAACCCCGCACAATCGTTAGAAACATCATCCCTCCCTCCTCTCGGAGTTAGAGTTGAAAGTAGTGGCCCAGGTGCGGGCGGAGAGGGCTCTGTCTTTGAGGGTTCTGTCTACGGTCGCCAGCCTCTATTGGAACTTAATGAGCTAGCGATTCCATCCCTAGCAGAAGTGGTGCCCCATTTTCCAGGCTGGCACTCCTATGTTCAGCGCATTAAGCCGTCGAGGTGCCAGTCCAAGATAGCCTTAGCAGTTGAAAAGGTCTCACACGCCGCTACCCTCGATCAGTTTCTCGCAGGTATGGCGGAGATTCCAACTTTTCAGTTGCTTGAACATGGACGACCTGAGCAAAGATGTGCTGACTATGCGCTCGGAAAGTTTCTTTCCGAGCGGGATTTCAGGCCGGTAACAAGAGATCTTCGTCCGAGTTCGCCGCTGGTATCTCATACCGGGACATTTCTAGAAAAATTCGGATTCCATGCGGTAGAGAGTCCGGAGAAGGGAGATCTTGCAGTCTTTGGGGAGTACTATCCAACTGGATTTCGGATAACAAAGCAGCGTATCGGCGGTTTTCCGCATGAGGTCGTCACTGCTAACCCGCCCTCTCAATCCAAGAATCCACCGGGATTTCAGGCACTTCACTTTGGTATTGTCGCCGCTGTCAGTGACGTTAACACCCAGCAGTCTGTAATTGATTCGAAACTGTGCGCTGGGCCTGTCTACCGGCACGAATTGGCAATGCTCCCTAATTTTTTGGGAGACCACTTCCTCTTCTTTTCTAAGCGGGGGTGAGATTTTTTTTTATAATCACTTCTTTAAGTTGCTTTAGGAAGGTAAAGTGTTTTCCGCCTCGCTGCCGAGTTTAGCCCTGTGTGATTGAGTCGGCGAACTATGGGGGTTAGGAGCGTTAGCTTTGGCTACTTAGCCGAAACTACTGAATTGGGTGGGTTGATTTCATCAACGGCTAATTTACAAAGTTCTGGTACGGAGAATTCGTTGCAAAGAATTGAAAATCATTGCAAGCCACTTGAGGCGCTTATCGACACCCTGAAAGGGGGGGAGCGAAGACCTACGGTCTTAGAATTTAACCCTATCCTGTACGCAGAGAGCGATCAGTTTGTGGACTACGTCCGAACAGTAGGAGACCGACTTTCCCCTAGAGATTTGGGGCGTGCGATTCCCGAATTGCTAGATGCTGCTTCTACGCGAGATAGGATCGGAAGGGGAAAGCTCGCCGTTGAACTCCTTGTCGGAATGGCAGACCCGAGCACTGTTGTATCAGATGGCAATGGATTTAAAGGGAATCTCCTGAGTATTGCTGAGCGAGCAGTTGCCCAGTTACCCACTCCCGCGTGTTGGATTAAACTCGAACCGAAAGCCAGAGACGAAGAGATTGCACCGTCTGAGGTACCAGCCGAAGACGCGCTTAGTAGATCCGTCTCACATGGAACTTGGCATTAGCCAATAGGCGCCCAAAGCCGTTAGCGGCTCACTATTCTTCAGCGACGTAGTGTTGGCCAATGGTGGTACTGGCAACGAGCAACAAACTGGAGTCGTACTCTTCGAATCGTTCTCTTTAAATCGGCTAATTCAGATTCTTCACCGGATCAAATCCTGGCAAACATACCCGAAGAAGTGGATCTGTAGTCGCTGTAGGAAGGTCCTTTAATTTGATAGTCATTCGAGTTGCGGGTGCCATAATTGAGCTCCGCCCTGGTTCACCAAAACAGCAGGTAAACTGGCCCGCAGTTCGGATAGTTCGTTGGCACTTAAAAGCGCTACATTTATTCAATCCGAGCTCTACCTCAGCAGCAGAACAGCCGTTGTAGCCGCTAAGTGGCCATCGATCTCTGTTTTGGCTATCGCGTAACACGACACTAAAAGAGCTTGCAAAGCTTCCGGTGAGAATGGCTGCGGCATCCCCACCACAAGCCGCGAGCGAAGGTCGAAACTTAATGTCAGACGGGACTTCGTCAGCGCAAATACAGGGCTTGAAAATGCTTCCAGGAAATTCTTTGCAATTTGCATCAGGTATGGACGAACTACTCGAGCTCGCTTTTGGAAAGTCATCTTCCGTAAGCGCGAATGTATCCAACTCACCATCACCCGATCTCTTTGCATAAAGCACAGACTGCCCTTCTTCATTTTGCTCACAAGCGAAGAATTTGTACCCTCGTGGCAAACGGTAGACTTTTCGTCTTGCTGCTCTCGGTAAAGCTACAATTCGTCCTCGCTTCTTAATGAAGACTTTTGATTGGTCAGGGAGGAAGGAGCACCCCTTAAGTACGAGTCGTTTAGGAGATGATTGTATCGCGAGAAATGTCAGCTCTCCAACGTCTTGCGCCTTCACTCCTGAAAGGGGTACGAAGAGAACTACGAAACAGATGACCAGGCCAAATAAGGAAAACAGACCAGACAACAAAAATGACAGGGGTGAAAATGATAGAGGTGAAAATGATATAGGTGAAAATGATAGAGGTGTTTTTGACATTGAAGATTCCTCGTAGGTAAACCGGGGGAAAAGCTAGCATGTTCTTTTCCTTTTCGGTATCCGATTCACCGCCATTTCCCTCATTTTTCCCTGCCTGGGAAGTCGTGGGGCTCATTAATATGAGGTTTCTTCCAAGAGGCCTAAAAACAGGCTTCCATAGCGCTCGAGCTTGCTCTCTCCAACTCCAGAAATTTGTAGAAATTCATTTTTAGATTTGGGCATAGCGAGCACTATTTCTGTTAGGGTCTTGTCATGAAAAATTACATAGGGAGGAACCCCCTGTTCTTTCGCGAGCTCGGTTCGCTTTGCCTTTAGTCGATTAAAGAGTTCACGTTGTTTGTCGGTTTTAAAGGCGTTTTCGATAGCAGCTCTTTTTTTCGTTTTCGCTGCTGCGCCAGTTTGGGGCCGTGGGTCAATTCGGAAAGAGATCTTTTCCTCACCCTTGAGGATTGGTTTTGCTGAGGGAGCCAGGGAGAGACCACCGTAGTTTTCAACATCAACTTTAACGTGGCCTGCGGCAACAAGTTGTCGCAACATCGAGTGCCATTCGTTATCGGAAAATGCTGCACCTTCGCCGTATACTTTAAGCTGATCGTGTCCTAGTCGTTTTATCCGCTCGTTGTCTCCACCACGAAGCACTTGGATGAGGTGTCCAGCACCAAACCGTTGCCCGGTACGATAGATTGCTGAGAGTGCAAGCTGTGCTTCGTGAAGTCCTTCTCGGGTGGGTACGGGATGAAGGCAGGTATCGCAGTTGCAGCAAGGCGCTTCGCGTTCTTCTCCAAAGTAACGGATGAGTACTTTTCGCCTACACTCAGCTGTCTCACAGTATCCCAGAAGGGAGTTCAGTTTTCTGTGCTCAACTTGCTTTCGCTGATCGCAGCTCTCTGAAGAATCAATCATCTGTTTTCGTTGGACGATATCTTTCAGCCCATAGCACATCCAGGCACGGGCTGGGAGGCCGTCTCGTCCTGCGCGACCGGTTTCTTGGTAATACGCTTCGATACTCTTTGGAAGATCGATATGGGCAACGAACCGAACATCCGGTTTATTAATCCCCATTCCAAAAGCGATGGTAGCAACAACGATGGTGCCTTCCTCATTAAGAAATCTATCTTGATTTTGCGTCCGTATCTGTTGATCCAGTCCTGCGTGATAGGGGATAGCGGTGAATCCGTCATCCCCAAGCTTTGCTGCGATGTCGTCGACAGTTTTTCTAGAGAGACAATACACGATCCCGGAGCTTCCTTCCTCTTGTTCGTTGAGGAATCGGACTAGCTGGGTAAACACTCGGTCCTTTTGTGTTACTTCATATCGGATATTGGGTCTATCAAAACCAGTTGCAAAGACAGAGCCTTCTCCGAGTGCAAGTCTTGCCACAATCTCTTTCCGTGTTGGAGTGTCCGCAGTGGCAGTAAGTGCTATTCGTGGAACGCCTGGGAAACGTTCTATTAGAATATCGAGCTGGGAATACTCAGGGCGAAAGTCATGTCCCCATTGCGATATGCAGTGTGCTTCATCGATGGCAAAGAGAGAGAGTTGAATATGCGAGAGCATTTCCAACGTTTCTTCGAGAAGAAGTCTTTCAGGTGCGACGTAAAGGAGCTGAATTTCCCCCGCTCTAATTCGCCGAACTAACTTAGCACGTTCGCCCGGTGCAAGACTTGAGTTTAGAGCCTCTGCGCAGATGCCGTACTGCTTTAATGCTTCCACCTGGTCTCTCATGAGGGCGATGAGGGGAGAGACGACTATCGCTGTGCCTCCTCTCAGTAAGGCAGGAATTTGATAACAGAGAGACTTTCCAGCCCCGGTCGGCATGAGCACCAAGGCATTCTTTCCCGCTCCCACATGCGAGATGATCTCTTCTTGTATTCCACGGAAGGTGGAATAGCCAAAGGTATTTTGAAGAATCGATTTGGCGTCCATTTGTTTAACACTGGAGGCAATTGAAATTGCCGGAAGCCCCCGGAGGGACAACACATACTAGCCGCTAAAAACAGGCAAAAGCGCTTAGCTTTTGACCGTGAGAACCGGGCATCTTCATTGCCGGCTAGTATACACTAGCAGGGTTCTCGGTTTCACTATAGTAGCGCCAAGATTTCGACCCGAGGGCGGAGTTCTCTATTACTTATCGATAGAGGGGAGTGATTGTTTCTCATTTTTGGCCGAAGGCTATGGAGTTTCTCTCCCCAGGTTGTCCCACAGCCATTTGGAGAAACGTTCTGCCGGCATAGCGAGTACTTCCCCCTCTTGTAAAAGTGTGTCCCCGTTGTAGACAGCGATTCCTTTTTGTAGGGTTTTACGACCGATAAGCTTGTTGAGAGCGGAGGCGTATTGTGCGCGCCATTTTTTCGAACTCTTCAACTCAACTCCAAAGGCGAAGTCGCCGCGAGAATAAATGAAGTCAATTTCTTTTCCTGAAGGAGCCCTCCAGTATCGCAATTCACCCCGAGTCTTTTGTAGCGCATCGCAGCACGAAGCTCATGGAAGACCCAGCCCTCAAGTAGTGCGCCTTGTTCATGGTCTGAGAGGCTTGTTCGCGTTCTATTTGTAAGTGTAAATATGATAATTAGCTGAAAATTCGAATGTAATATCAGTTACATATTCTGTCTCTATACGGTCGGTATCCGATTCACCGCCAATTTCCTCAATTTTCAAATTGCCTGTTGATTCCTTTGAATATCGCCTCTGCCATTTCGCCCTTCTCCTGTCTTACCAGAACTCCATTACCGGCTTCTCCAGCTAGATAAAGTGTCCCCGCTCGAAGTCTTGGAGCGACAGACACTTCGTATCTGGTCACGTTCCTTCTCGGCTTTCCAAAAGTGGCACTTGCCAATGAAGCGATAAGGTTGAATCTTGGGCTGCTTTCGAACTTCGATACGACAACGGATGCTTCTCCTATGGTCGTTTCGTAGCTTTCGCAGTTGCCAGATGGCCCGGCAATGGGTTCTCGTTTTTTCCAAAATGAATTCTCAAGACTTTTTGGAAGGGAGCTGAATACGCGATCGCAATCTTGAAATGCTCTCGCATTGGCTTCGCGGGAGTGTTCCTGGAATAAACGATGGGCAAGTCTCATCATAGCACGAGCTTCGTCCTCAGGAAGCTCGACGGATCTGTCCAGAGCCTTGTCTCTCGGGTCAACGAGGGTGAAATTTAAGGACCCCTGATAATGCGGTCGAGAAGGGGGGATTTGAGAATTTCGATTATTGTGCTCCCGAAGGTGAAGCTCTGCGTCGAATCCGGCAATCTGAATATCGAGCAGATTCTCCCCCCTTCCAAGTTGGTGATTTGTGACTACCCATCGAGACGGATCGCTCTCTTCCAAGAGGGAGATGGCAGCGCTCCTATGAGTTGTCGAAAGAATAGGAGCTTTTTCTTTTCTCAGGGGGAGAGCTGTAGTTTGCAATAGCTCACACTCACCGCCTGTTGGCGAGAGCTCTTCTGATACCCCTTCTTGTTCCAGCGCTTCCGAAGGAGATGTCGGCTTGATGAGTTGAATGATTCCAGCGATGGAAGAGACTTCGAGGGTCTCATCTGAGAGCTCAGTAAAAGTTGGCTGAAGAGCGCTTGCAGCGTGGTAGAGATAAGTCGCCGGTGCTCCCGACGCTTCATCATTGTGGTAGCCGCTAACGAGTAGTCCGTTTTCGTTGTAGAGGATAGCGGTGATTGAGGCGACAACTGGATTGCCAGAACCAAAGAGGTTCTGCTCTTTGACCATTCCGCCAACGTACTCTTGAAGAGCGTTATTCCTTCTGTCATTAGAGATCGGGTGACTTCTGTCGATTGGTTGATTCACTGCAATGCTCTCCCTGAGTTAAAGGCTCCTCGTGGAGTATCGATATGGAGCAGCGGGCTCTTCAAAGCCTTCTCAGATTGGTTCAAAAAGCGGCCACGAAATGAAGCATGCGCCCCCTTTTGTCGAGGATCTTAGCTGAAGTGTGCAGTGCGCTCGCGGACGACGCTCTGAAGACAATTTCTTATCTCAATATCGTTGTAGCTCGAAATTAATCCTCATTCGGCTCTTCTTCACAGTTAGAGCATCTCGCTTCAACAGTGCCAACAAACTCACACTCGCAATGGCAGTTACATGTTCCGTACCCATAAGGATAGTGCCCTACCCGTGGTTGAATTCCTTTTTTTATAGAGCACGAACAGATGGAATTGATTGCGGCTATCCCAAGAGTGCAGCCTGTTACCGCATCTTTGATACGGGTAATACATCCTGGCTCGTCTGGCTCGCAGGTGTCCTTCTTACAGATGTGTTGGGTTTCATCGAGAGCGTTGGTTATTCCGATATTTTTACAAGTCTCCGCCGCGTTGTTGAAGGCCGCCTCTTTGTGCTTTTGGTTACAGGCCGCAAGTAAGCCTTGATCGTCCTCGTTGCAGAATAGATTGTACTCCCGTATGCGGCCCATCTCGAGGTCTTCAATAGGGAAGGGGCTGCTCAAGCGATCGATCTCTCCGCCTGACTCGCCGATCGCGCTCTGACCATTTCGCGTAACAGACTCCACCTTAAAGCTACTACCGCAGTCGTGACGAAAGACACTCTCTGATGGAGACGTCCCGGCTATGAACGGACTCGCCCCGCAAGGCATTCCATAGAAAGGTAGTAGGCATGCTACTAAGAGGATCACTTTGACAATTTGTCTTTTCATCGTCTTACCACCGAGTTTTACAATCCTGCTCTACAATGAGTTTCCACAGACCAATCCACGAAGATTCTTGATGAGAGACGCAATCGCGTTCACTCGACTCACCCATGCAAATAACTGAGCGAATGCTCCACTACTAGGATCAAAGCTATTGATTGCCTTTTCGAGCTTCTCTCGTTCTGCCATGAGCTCTGAGAGGAACGCATCGTACTGAGAGCAGTCAGTCCTTCTACGACAATCCTCACAGGCAATCCGAAAAGTTCCTTCTGCTTTGGTTGAGCAACTTGGGACACAGTAAAGTTCAAAGCACTCAGCAGAGCCCATAGCGATAATATCGGTCTCTTCGCAGTCGGTTACCGCTGGCTTAATGGCGCAACCGAGAGGATCGAGAGGGGTTGTGTTCTTTAAGCAACCATCACTGCAGAATTGGGTTCCAAAATTTGCATCGCACGTAACGCTTTTCGCCTCATTTCCGAGTCGGTTGCACCTTGCAATGGCATCCTTCTCGGCTTGAGCTTTGACTTCATTGAACTCGGGAAAGGTCGAACAGACCCCAAAGTTTTTCAGGTGGTTGATCCACTTTGCGAGCTCTTCTTCTGCTCGGAATGGCTGAGAAGGGCAGAAGCCGCCAATGCTAAACATCGAGCTTGCTTCGCCCTTGGCCGAGAAGTCCTCTTCACCGCCACTGCCACAAGCAAGAACCGTATCAGCCAGGACGGGTAGAGTTGGAGCACTGAAAATCGTGCTGGAGAGGAGAATTATGCAGGTGAACCATGCATTGGGCGAGAAACGTAAACGTGATTTTTGTAACTGCCTTTGCTTCATGCTCTATCGCTCCTTCGCAAGAATTCGCCTTCCGAGGACGGACTCGCTGACCTCGATATGGATATTCGTAAATCAGTGCATAATGCACTTGATTAGTGCGCGGCAAGCTATCATAGTTTCCACAGTAATCAAATGTTATTTGAAAGGTCGAACATGAAAGTTAGCGAAGTGGTAGCTGCGGGAGCGCTCTCTCTCCTTTCTTCCTGCGATAGTTCAGTTGAGTTGTCCGAATACTCTCTTCCAGCCAAGCATGCACCGGCGACTCCCGGACAAAATCTTGAATTACTGAACGAGACGGAGGGAGCGTTTCAAGATCAGACATTGGGTTCCAGCACTATCTTAACTCTTTTAAAGAGGGGGCTCTCTCCGAGTCTTCGGCAGCTGCTAACTAGAGCTAGTGCGATTGATGCGGGTCTTGAAGCCGAGGGTAGAAAGGCAACATGTCAGAAAGCGCTATTAACTTTGTTAGCAGCTGACTTGTCGCCCGAGGCGAACCATGAGTTTCAGGAGTATTACAGAAGAGCCGTTTTTACGGAGTATTCGCCGAGAAACTCAGAAGCGAGCTGGAACACCATCGAAGACGAGATTCGAAGGCGTTTAGTAGTTGAAGAAGCACCAGCAGAGCTGGAATCGAGGATAGGCGATCTGAAAGAGAGCTATCTCCGCACCTTTCAGTCTGCGCGAGAGGCCCTTTCAGGTGATTCTGAAGTGCATGAGGACCGTACTCTTGAAGGTCTTGTAGGGCGGGAGACCCTGCATCAGGCGCAGGCGTTGAAAGAGCTGATCCCTGAGCCGAGCTCTGAGGATCTGCAGCTTCGAGCGATTGCCGGCGCGAGTGAGGCCTTTCGAATGACCCACCTTGAGTGGTTACTCAGCATGGGTGCGGAGCTCCGATTGTACTAGGCGGGTCACAAAGTCTGGAAATTCACCAGTTTACTCTGGGCAGAAAGAAGAACAGGCCTCAAATCTTGTTAGAGAAGGATTGCATTCCACATTCTTGCTTAAGTCGGCAACCAGGAGTAAACCTCATAAATCAGAGGACCGGCTATGAAAACAACACCAGAGTCATCAAATAGATTTGGAGCAGGCGCCCTTGTTGGCTTTATCGCAGGAGTTGCAGCTACCGGAGCTGCAACAGTAGCGCTTGGAGAGTTAGACCTT
>JAGRAT010000123.1 GCA_020434495.1 Bdellovibrionales bacterium
ATAGCGAAACTCACAGCTGTTCTTCATTTCATGATTTCCAGGCTCGACGTCTGAAATTGCGTTACCGAGATGAATCGGGGCAAACGCAGTATTGTTACACCCTTAACAACACCTGTATCGCTTCCCCTCGGGCACTCATCCCGCTTCTTGAGGTGCACCAGCGAGAAGATGGCTCGATCAATATTCCGGTAGCGTTGCGGCCGTATATGGGTGGGCAGGAAGCACTTGTCCCTACGAAGTGAAGCTAAGGGAGTGAGGAACTGAGATGGAAAATTCATTCCTGAACTCACTGATGAAGATGTTCGCTGATTTTGCTGAGCGCGCTGGTCGTCTTGGAATAGTTGGTACCGCTGAGCACCTTGTTCATCTCGATGAACATCAAATAGATCTTGCATGGGCGGTGCTCCTCGTTGATATGGCGAGTATCGACAACGATTTTTCCCCTCGTGAGAGCTACTTCATCAAGCAGCAGTTGAAGGAGCACCTTGGGGTATCGTATGACCAGGCGGTTGAGCTCGTAAAAGAGGCAACAAAACTGGTTGAAAAAGGGAATGTTGCAGAGTTTGGTGAATACCTCCGAGAACATGTATCAGAAGGGAAGCGCAAAGAGCTTCTCTCTGTGCTCGATTCGTTAATAGCTGAGGACCATATTCACCACCCGTTTGAAAAAGACCTGCGTGAACGTTTCGTCAAACGGTTAGGGCTTTCTCCAACAACATAATTCCGAGACTATAGACAGAACTCCAAAAAAGGGTTGCTGATGGCTGAAGCCGAAATGAAATCTGAACAGGTCCATTGGAGAATTGGACTTACTGCGGGGTGTATTCTTTTCTTTGAGCTCCTCCTCATTCGCTGGGTCTCAACAGAGGCCAATATCTTCGCCTATCTTCAGAACTCCATTCTTGTCGTGTGTTTTCTCGGCCTTGGTATGGGGCTGCTTTACCCGAAGCAGGGGAAGGCGGTGCTCTCCCCAACTGTCATGTGTTTGGCGTTGATAACACTCATTCTTTCGTTTCGTGCTACTCGAGACGCTGCTGGATTCATGTCGAGCTCCTTGTCACTCTTTCATGATTTTGTGATCTGGGATCAGCTGCCTGAAAACAAGTACGGGCTGAAGGTTGAAATTTTTGCGCTCGGGCTTGGTCTCATCGGGTTATTGTTTCTCTCGGCCCTTGTCTGGGGAGTTATGGTTCCTCTTGGTCAAGCGCTCGGAGGGTTATTTGAGAAATCGTCAAACACTATAGTCGCCTATTCTTATGACATCGGTGGCAGTCTTTGTGGTATTTGGCTCTATACCATTCTCGGGTATTTTGCTTTACCACCAGCTGCTTGGGTGCTGGTAGGAGCTCTTTTGCTGGCACCCTTGGTTGAAAAGCGGATGTGGTTCTTCCTCGCGCTTTTTCCGATAGCGACATACGTGGGATACTGCTCGAAGGGTTCTGAGGTGTACTGGACGCCTTACCAGAAAATCGAGATCTATCCGATTGACGATGCGCAGCCGGATGAGTACTTGGTGACCACCAATAATTCTGGCTATCAGCGAGTTCAGAATAATTCTTTTGAACTCTTTAAGGATGATCCGAAGAGTCTTGAGCTCTGCCAATATGATATGGCGGCTCGGCTTCACCCGAATCCGAAGCGAATTCTTATTGCTGGAGCCGGAACCGGCAATGATCTTGCTGGGGCCATTCGCCGAGCACCGAATGCTGAAATCGTGGGTGTCGAGATTGATCCACTGATTGCGAAACTTGGGAAAAAGTATCACCCAGAGAAGCCCTACCAGAGCGATCAGGTCGAAGTGATCATTGAGGATGCTCGAGCGGCGTTTCATACCTTTAAACCAGGTCAGTTCGATCTCGTCATCACCGGGCTACTCGATGCTCACACAACTCCGAATCTCTCAAATGCACGACTCGATAATTTTATCTATACTAAGGAGTCGCTTACTGCCGCATCGAAATTGCTCGCTCCTGGGGGAGTGATGGTGGTTTCCTTTGCTCCTCAGCGGAAGTACATCGTTGATCGTTTGCGCCGAACACTGGATGAGATCTTTGGGACGAAGACTCGAGTATTTCAGATCCTTATGACAGACGTTGGTTGGGGAGGGGTGCTCTTTGTGAATGGCTCTCAGGAGAGTATCGAGAAGTCATATGCGCAATATCCAGAGATTGAAGAGTTTATAGAAAGTCGGGTGAGCTACCCGGCAATCGATATGAGTATCGAGCCAACAACAGACAACTGGCCGTATCTCTACATCGAAAAGCCGATGATTCCATCCCTCTTCTATGCGCTCGGCGCAATAATCCTCGTGCTCTGGGCTGGGACTTCCTTTGCGTTTCGAAAGAAGCTCGTTTTCCCTCCGGTCCATAGGAGGGCGCCACTCCACTTCTTCGCACTTGGACTCGGCTTCATTTTGCTCCAGGTCTTTATCATCACGAAAGCCTCGCTCCTCTTTGGATCAACCTGGATAGTGAACTCAGTAGTCATCTCAGGAATGATGATGACAATTTTGATCGCGAATTTTCTCATCTATAAGAAGATAAAGTTTCCACTTGGGTTCGTTGCGTTGCTTCTCATCGGACTCTGTGTCGCTATGGCCACGGTCAGCTTTGAGCCAATTCTCGGTTTTGGACTTACCGCAAGAATTCTTATCGGGATCGTCCTTTCCGGTCTTCCAACGATACTAAGTGGAATTCTCTTCGGGACCGCGTTTGCAGCAGCCGAGCAGCCGAGTCAGGCATTAGGGGCGAACCTTTTTGGCTCGCTCGTTGGTGCCATCGTGCAATCAGTCGTTTTTCTCTTGGGTATTAACTCGCTCGCGATTTTGGGAGCTGTCGCATACCTCGTGGCGTTGATTACTCTTCCAGCCATTGGTAGCCGACGCCACGCACCGCTTTGATGTTCTCGGAGAGCTTTTCCCCTAGCAGCTGACGCAAGCGGAGGATCGTATTATCTACCCCTCGAGATGGAGTCTTTCCCTCTGCGTTCCAGAGGTCAGTAAGAACCTCCTCTCGAGAGATGATACGCGGAGAGCACTCTATAAGATGATAGAGCAGGGAATATTCTCGTTCGCTTAAGCGAACGGAGGATGGGGATTCCTTCAAGATAAGTTCTAAAGTGTCGCCAATAAGCGAGAATCCACTACCGTTCACATTTTTTCGTTTCGGTTTGTCCCCAAGAATCTTCTGCACACGGAGGAGGAGTTCTCGAAAGTGAAACGGTTTTGGAATGTAATCAGCAGCGCCGAGTTCATAACCTTCCAGTCGATACTCTGGGGAGCCCATCGCTGTAAGAAAGACGAAGGGAAATGAGTGCTTCTGCTTGATCTCTCGAGCTACTTCAAAACCATCTTGGTCGGGCAGCCCGATGTCGATAAGGGCAAGGTCGAACTCCTCCTGCTGTAAGCTCTCCAACGCACTATGAGCATCCATGGCGGACTTCACCCGATAGCCTTCCGACCGGAATTGCCTCTCTATGATAGTAACGAGAGCAGCATCGTCCTCAACAAGTAGCAGAGTGTTCATCTCATGTTCCTAATTCACCCCGAGAGAGTTCCAAGGTTACATGGAATCCTTCTGGTGTTGAGGGAAAAGCCAACTCTCCTCCCATCTTGTCAGCGAGCTCCTTTGAGAGGTAGAGACCTATACCGGTCCCACTTCCCCGGTAGAGTCTTTGAAACTTCTTCCCAAGCAGAGAGCGATCTCCTTGTAAGCCTTTACCATTATCAGAGAAGGTTATTATGACTCGGCTGAGATCGTTATTTTCCGGAGCAATTCGTATCTCGGTTGCTTTTCCATGTATTGAGGCATTCCGAAGCAAGTTTCGGAGGATTGTAGTGAGCGCTTGTGAGTCCGCTATAACCTCCGCATCTTCCGTTAGGTGAATAGAGAGCTTTTCAAATTCGGCCCTTAACGGGCGAATGAGCTCTTTGAGAGAGAGCTTCTCGTTGTATAAGCGAGCTTCTTGAATCTGGGCCAAGGCGAGTGAGTTCTCGAGTTGGAGCGAGAGTCTATCGGCCTCTCGCATGAGCTCTTTTCCAAGCAAAATATTCTCAGCCCCCTTCAGTTTTGATGTGAGCGTTTCGGCGTAAAGCCGAACCGTGGCAATTGGGGTCTTTAGCTCATGGGAGAAGGCGAGAAAAAACTGCATGAGCTGTTCTGATTGCCGACGATCTCGGATGACAAAGTAGAGGAGGGCAGCGGCTCCAAGGAAGAGGGAGAGCATGAGGGTGGCGCCTTCCCACATAAGCATTTTCTGATTTCGTACTAGCTCCTCTGCTAGTGTCCCACCGGCTGAGGAGAGCTTGACCATCTGTCGTTGGCTAAAGATGTACCACCAGCCAATGAGCGATACGGTAAAGATCGCCCATACGGCAACCCCTACACCGATCAGCCAGGAGCGTCGGGAGTATCGGTTCTTCTCCGGTTGTTTCACCCTATTACTGTAGCCCGCTGACCGCTCTAGTGGAACTCAAGCTCTGGAATAATGGGGTTTTGGTGATGGGACGTGCAGCGGGAGCAGGAACATGACACACTAATTCGCAGTGTTATGAGTATCCGAGTTGAAACCATGCCAGTCACCGCACTGGCTCAGAACTGTCGTCTTGTCATTGACGAGGAGAATTCCTCGGTAGTAATCGTGGATCCAGGAGGGGAGGGTCAAAGAATTCAGAGGAAGATCGAGTCCTTAGGGCTAAAACCGGAGGCAATCTGGTTGACGCATTCCCACCTCGACCACTGTGGGGGTGTGGCAGACTTGCTCTCGTCGTACAATATCCCCCTTGTTGCTCATCCTGGGGAATCTCTGTATCGGTCCCGAGTTGAGGAGATCGGTCGTATGTATGGGCTTCCTCCGGGTGATATGAAGAACTGTCCAGAGCCAACGCAGATGGTAACTGGAGGGGAGACCCTAAAGTTTGGAGGAGTGGCTTTTGAGGTGCGATTCTGCCCGGGGCACTCGCCAGGGCATGTCGTATTTTATAATGCCCGCGATAATTTTGTATTGGGGGGCGACACGCTATTTGCTGGTTCCATCGGAAGAACGGATCTCCCGGGAGGAAATCATGAGTTGCTCTTGGAGAGTATCGCCGAGCAGCTTTATTCTTTGCCGGACGATACAGATGTATTGCCTGGACATGGGCCGGACACAACTATTGGAGTAGAGAAGGTTTCAAATCCTTTCGTAAGGGCGCTATGAGTACACACTCTGAAAAAAACAAGATCTTGCTAGGCGTAACTGGTTCTATCGCTGCGTACAAGGCTGCAGAGCTTGCGCGTCGATATATGAAGCGTGGATATCAGGTGAAGGCTGTCTTCTCTGAGGGGGCTGAGCAGTTTATTGCTCCATTGACCTTTCAAGCGATCACTGGAAATCCCGTTCTCAGCTCATGGGATCAGGAGCACACCCAGGGGATAGGTCATATCGAGTATGCCGATTGGGCGGATCTCGTCGTGATTGCTCCCGCCACCGCTGACATTCTTGCGAAGTATGCAGCTGGAATGGCCGACAACCCCTTACTCGCTGTCCTTCTTGCTACTCAAGCACGGATTCTCGTTGCTCCAGCGATGAATGTGAATATGTTTCATCATCCGGCAACGGTGACCAACCTTCAGATTCTCAGAGAGCGCGGTGTGCGATTCGTTGAGCCGGGAGAAGGACCGCTTGCCTGTGGATGGCGAGGTCGGGGACGAATGGCAGAGCCTTGGGACATTTTCTACCACACCTTAAGAGCGTTCGGGGATGATTCGCTTCAGAGAAAGAGGGTGCTTGTCGTTACTGGACCGACACGAGAAGCGATAGATGCTGTGCGATTTCTCTCAAATAGATCCTCCGGGAAGATGGGGGTTGCCCTTGCTCGCGAGGCCTTTCGACGAGGTGCTGAGGTTGAAGTCATCGCTGGGCCTGTGCGGACCAAACTTCCTAGTGGTGTAAAGTTGAGCTCGGTCACCTCCGCAGAGGAGATGAGGCAGGCAGTGCTTGCTCGTACATTTCCACAGCACGGTGAACCGCCAGACATTGTTATCATGGCGGCGGCGGTTTCTGATGTGAGACCAAAGTCCGTAGTTAAAGAAAAACTGAAGAAGGGCGACTTGCCGAAAGCCCTTCCGTTAGAGCGCAATCCGGATATCCTTGCCGAGCTGGGGGAGATGCGGGAAAAGGCCGGAACCTCCACCAAGCTTGTTGGGTTTGCTGTTGAATCCGGAGAGATCGAGGATCTGATTGCAGCGGTTCAACAAAAGTTATCCGAGAAGAAAGTTGATATGATCGTCGGAAACCTTGCGGAAGACTCCCTTGAGCTCGATACAAATCGGGTCTGGATGGTTGATAAACATGGGCGAGAAACGGAAGTGGCGACAAGTTTTAAAAGCCGGATAGCCGAAAAGATATTGCAACATGTCA
Organism: Bdellovibrionales bacterium; assembly: GCA_020434495.1. Lineage (GTDB taxonomy): Bacteria > Bdellovibrionota_C > UBA2361 > UBA2361 > RFPC01 > RFPC01. The sequence goes on from JAGRAT010000123.1 coordinate 6,400, forward strand.
GAAAGCTCTAACGGAATTACGCTCGAGGATTTCTACCTCTATCTCTCTCGTTGGCAAGAGGCGTATCCGTACGGCATTCCTGATGAGTTCATTCAAACAGAAGAGTGTCCAGAGGAGAGCCGAAGTGAGGCTGTCCCGGTGTCTTCAGGGCATGTTGACCCTTTAGTGCATTTCGGGGGAGGGGAGCTAAGAGCCATCTTTGTCGCTCAAAAGGAAGATTTTGGAGCGAAGGAAGAAGCCCTCTTTTTGGCAGCTGTGAGCAAGGGGCTGCAGTGGGAGATAAAAGAAGTATTGCTCCTCACCTGCGCAGGTGACGAATCTGAGCAGTCGCTAGTGGAGATCTTTAATCGATTATCCGCCGACGGTTCCTATGTCCTTCTTGGGCAGCCGACCACTCGAGTAAGTTCTGCTCTCAATGCATTTTCAGGTCAGGTAGTAAGGACTCTTTCCTTGCGACAGGTGATTACTGACCCGCACCATAAGCGCAGATTTTGGGATGATCTTAAGACACTTCTGAAGTGAGTTCGTAAAAGATGATGAGACGATTGCTATTACTCTTAGGCTGTTTAACCGTTTTTTCTTTTAGCGCCATCTTGCTACAGGACCAAGCCTTGGCAAAACCCGGGGCTCCAGTTGAGCAGGAGGCCTCGGTAGAAAAAGCGCCTGCCGACGAAGCGGACTATGATGGATATGTCGCCATAATTGAAATGGAGATGATGATACTTCCAGGTACTCAGAGTTTTCTTGAGAAATCGATTCATCGTGCTGAGCAGTCAGGAGCAAAGCTTCTCATCGTGAAGTTGAATACCCCGGGAGGTATTCTTCAAACTACTCAGAAAATGATTCAGCGAATCTTTCAGTCAAAGATACCAGTCGTAGTGTATATCTCTCCCACTGGAGGGACTGCTACCTCGGCTGGGGTTTTTATTACCATGGCAGGCCATGTGGCCGTGATGGCTCCGGGCACTACCATTGGGTCTGCACATCCAGTTTCTGGAGAGGGGAAAGATATCGAAGGTGACATGCGGAAGAAGGTCGAAGAGGCAACCGCAGCGCTAGTGAAATCTGTTACTGAACAGCGGGGAAGGAATATTGAATGGGTTGAAAAGGCTGTTCGAGAAAGTGTCTCCCTCACTGACAAGGAAGCATTGGAGCAGGGGGTTGTAGATTTTGTTGCGCCAGATGTGACCGAGCTCTTGAAGCAGATCACGGGGTTTGAAGTACAATTAGAAACTCAAAAAGTTGAATTGCAGGATTACTCCAAGCTCCCTCGAAAAGAGCTTCAGATGGATCTCAACGATGAAGTGCTCAATGTGCTCGCGAATCCGAATATCGCCGCAATTCTCTGGTTGGCAGCGACTACAGGGATCTCGATTGAGCTTTACAATCCAGGGCTCATCTTTCCGGGGGTTGTTGGGGTTATCTGCTTGATTCTCGCGCTAGCAGTGACGCAGATCTTACCACTTAGCCAGGTGGGGTTGTTGCTCCTCATTCTTGGCGCTGTGTTGATAGCATCGGAACTGTTTGTCGGAAGTGGGATTCTCGGGGTTGGGGGAATTATCTCTGTCATCTTAGGCGCGATGTACCTGATAGATGTTGTCGCGGCTCCAGGACTAGAAGTTTCAAAGGCGCTTATTTTACCTATCGGTGTTGGCCTTGGAGGTTATCTCTTTTTCGTTATTCGCGGTGCGGTGATGGCTCGAAGCATCCAGCCATTTACCGGAAGTGAGGGAATGGTTGGCAAGATTGTTGAGGTGCGCGAGCCAGTTTCGGTCTCTGGAAAGGTGTTTGTAGATGGCGAATATTGGGATGCAACGTGCAGCCAAGGGATTATCGAAGCTGGTACGAACGCGAAGGTTGTGGCGATGCTCCCCGGAATGAAGTTAGAAGTGGCTCCTCATAAGGAGGGCTAAGGGCCCTCTCCTTGGATCTGCCGCCAATCCTTTCTTGTCTTTCCCCCCAGAAGGACGGTATGGTTTGCCTCGAATTTGCTCTTTAAATCCTCGTAATAACAGGGAGAAAAAATGGCACCTGGCTTAATCGTCCTTGCGGTAATTGTTCTCGTCCTTTTTATGAACGCAGTCTACATCCTTCAGGAGTATGAGCGCGGGGTTGTGTTCTTCCTTGGAAAATATCGGGCCACTCGGGGGCCAGGGCTTATCCTCGTTATTCCATTCGTTGAGAAGCTTCGGAAAGTGGATCAACGGGTCGTGACTATGGATATCCCGACACAGGATGTCATTACCCGTGATAACGTAACGATTAAGGTAAACGCGGTCTTGTACTTTCGAGTAATGGATCCCGCGAAGGCAGAAATTCAGGTTGAAAACTATCTTTTTGCCACCAGTCAAATAGCCCAAACTACTCTCCGAAGTGTTTGCGGCGAAGTGGAGCTTGATGACCTCCTCATAAAGCGCGAAGAGATTAATACCCGCATTCAAGAGATCATTGATAAACAAACAGATCCGTGGGGAATTAAAGTTTCAACGGTTGAGGTGAAAGATATCGATCTTCCACAAGAGATGAAGCGAGCGATGGCTAAGCAGGCTGAAGCAGAACGGGAGCGACGTGCAAAGGTGATTCAGGCGATTGGTGAATATGAGGCTGCTGAGAAGTTGCGACAAGCCGCTGATGTTATGGCTGGCGAACCAATCACGTTACAGCTCAGATACCTCGATACCCTTAAAGGGATAGCCACTGAACATAACTCTACCATTGTTTTCCCTCTCCCGATGGAGGTGCTGGAAGTTATGAATAAAAAAAAAAAAAAAAACTAGGGGGCTCTGCTCTT
>JAGRAT010000124.1 GCA_020434495.1 Bdellovibrionales bacterium
TGTACGAGCACTTTACAGTTTTACGGGACTTACACCCAGCGAATATTCAAGTGGCGACAAAGTTCACCGGGGGCATATCTCTCGCCAAGGGAGTTCAAGACTTCGACACATGCTGGTAGAAGCTGCATGGAAAGCCGTTCGAGCGGATGAGCCTCTACACGATTTCTATTGGAGCCTTGCGAAAAGAGCTGGGAAGAAACGAGCGATAGTAGCTGTGGCGCGAAAACTTATAGGAAGAGTTCGTGCTGCTATTCGGGATAAGAGACGGTATGAAATACGGAGACATAAAAAAGCAGCGTAGGCAGTGGAAGTGAAGTTGATGAAGCCGGAAAGTAGCGTAACCAGATTTTGTTGTGACCTCGTAAGATTGCCTGTGACTGCCATGGGTATGCACGTCAGTGTAGTTTGAGGCGCAACGCTTTTTATGGACGTATAAGCATCTTGTGGCGTCGTTACGACGGTGACTACGAATGGCAGGTTGTTACGTGAAAGGTTTTGTCAGTCGGCACTCAGATCGCCGGTTGCTTTGAGGTTTTTCCGATTACTGATGTCGGAGAAGATTTTCTTTGCCTCATACTTGACATCTCTCATGGCAGTAAATCTTAAAAGCGGTGTATTAGCTGTTAGTTAGAGCCGATAGCGCTATTTGTTGAGCTTTGAGAGATTGAGCAGTATTTCATCGATCTGCTTTTGGGATGGATTCTTTCTGAATCAGTTACTCAACAGGGTGTAGCCATAGCGATTGCCGAGAGGGCGAGATATTTAGGTGGGTTTTGCATTCTCTGAATGCACGAGCACTGAACCGACATATTTTACGGTGGTATTTTTTGGTTAGGCGGCGTATTTGAGAGGCGATCTGATAGTCGGCGGGGCTCACCATGGAACTTCACCGAGATTCTCGCAGAGCCGCCTTATTTCAGCTTGTTCTAGGATGAAAGCTTTGATTTTCATAGTGGCGCCGCACTTTGGACACTCCAAGGGATCGAATTCAAATACCCGCTTCATTGAGGCTGCCCAATAAGTGGAGGGGCGTTCTGGGGAATTAATCTCTGGGAGCGGTCCCGGGAAATCCATCGGCACTCTTTTCGCACCGCGAGTGCGTGCTGAGTAGATACCGACGTAGCGAGTAGTTTGCTCCCACATGTCAGGGATATGCTGAGAGAGTTCTGCGAGAAATGACAGGGGCTCAAACTCTCTCGTTTGTGAGCCATCATCAGTGAACTTATGAACTCGAACGAGAGGTTCTTTATCTGTTTGAATGATTTCAAGCCGCGGATTCATCAAGGGTGACTTTTTGAGGTAACGAGCAAGAAACCGCCTGGTGTCTGAGTCATCGGCTGGTACAGGCTCTCCAACAAAGACGTGAAATCCAGAGTGTTCCCAACACTTCATGGCGGTAACGGTTTCTTGCTCTAGGAGCTCAGCGTCAAGGAGAGCTTCGAAAACATGGTGAGAAAACTGACGAATGAGATAATCCGCATGAACGCTAATGCACCCATTTCTATAAAGTCCTAGTGCAAGAGACTATGTGTACTTTACTGATTTGCGTTCATAGAGACCCAGAGGCCAATCATCCTGCTATATTTTCACACCCCATGGAAAGAACAGGTGCTCACTGTATTTGACGACAGTGGGACTCAGCTCTCTCAACACTCTTTTGATACTGAAAAAGAGGTTGTTATCACTTTTCTCCCCAACACAAAATATTATCTTGCGACCAAACTCGTTCGATCTCCTGCGAGAACAGGACTCTCAAAGGACTCTCGTTACTTAGGAGTGCAGTTTTCACGCAGTAGCCACGAATAACGAAGGCACAAGACTCACCCTTCCTTGGCACGTACGAGATCACTCTCATTTCTCCCCTTTCATCCATTCGATTGATTCGTTATACTTTCTCACACTCCGAATCACCTCTTATGGGAGCCCCATGCAATGCAATTAGTCAAAGTCTCTCTCATACTCACCTTTTTCCTCGTTGGACTTCTTCAAACACCACTCTTTGCCCAGATTAACCCCAAACTCACCTCCGTCGGCCCAGAAGGGTGTCACAACGTAGAAGACATAAACATTTCGAATGATGGCACTGTTTTGATTATTAAATGTGGATCATTCTCGGGGAGCATCGCTCCGTTCATTTCAATCGACAGCGGAGCAACTTGGTCGCTTGTCTCCAACTCTACTATCCCGAACATTTCCGACTCCGAATTCGCGATTAGCGATTCCACTGTCTATGTTTCGTCGTCAGAAACCTTCGGAACCACTGAGGTACTCTCGGCCTCACTCTCCGGTCTAACAGCAGGAACGGAAGAGTTCACATCAATTTTTGAATGGAAGTTCGTCTCAGATCTTGTAGCCGCGAATGAATTGCTTTACGTGCTCGGTGTCCAAGACGACGACTCCGCCGGCTACGAAATCGGCGTATATAACCCGTCGGATAACAGCCTCATTACGAAATTCGCGATCAACGACATAACAAACTCGGGAGTAAATCATACCGTCATTTCTTCAACTCATATATTCGTGAACGTACCACCTATAAATGCAGGAGTAAGCAAATACTATTTCGCAACATATGACTCGACCAATCAAACGACTGGCACCTTTACTGAACTCGGTACTTCAACGGGCTTCCAAGCAAATGATACCGTGAGTGGTGTAGCAGTGAACTCCACGAACGGAGATATCTATGCAAGTGCAACCTCAGGTGTCTACAAAAGTACGGATGGAGGGACTTCATTCACCGCCGTTGCCGCTCTATCAAGCTTTGGAGGTTTCTCTCGAGGTCAAGCGATTGGAGATTTTATCGCTCTTGGGAGCGCCGTCAGCAATGATGAGGGAGTGAGTTTTACCGACCTTGACGACACCATAGAATCACCCTACTTGCTGGAAGATGGGCCAATTCCAGTCTTTGACCCAACGAACACTTCATCCCTTTTTATTAGCGGGCGAAGTGAGCTTCTCAAGGTAGAGAATCTTTTCTCAGCACCGTCTTGGAGCACGGCGAGCAGTGGTCAGCTTGGCCAGGCGATCGAGCGCTTTTTCCTCGTTCCTGACGCAACAACGGTCGTGGGAATTACTGAAGATGGCGGCGCCGTCGGACCCTCTGGAGGAACATGGAGCGCTTTTTCGAAGCCCGGCGACCAAAACAACAGTGGCGGAAATTTCCCAACCGCTGTCAGTGGAAGTAGTATTTACACCGCGTTTGAAGACGGGATATACACCGCTACTATTCCGGACACAATCACTGCTACCACCTCACTCACGTGGACACTCCTTACCGCCTATCCCGACTCGAGCTCCGCTGTGAGTAGTATCGGAGTGATCGGTGACAATCTTATCGTCGGGTATAATAGTGGCACCCAAGGATTAGATGACGGAGTTGTTTTATATAGTGCAGCCGATGGCTCCTTACTTTCGAGCGAGCTTACGGGCGCTCAAATAACTGCCATTGAAGTGATAAGCTCAAGCACAGCCGTCGTAGCAACCGAGGATCCATCAACCGGTCTCGGGGAAGGCCTCTTTCGAACTGACGATGGCGGAGCATCTTGGGAGAGTTTCAATAAAGCTTCGCTGAGCACCTCGATTAATGTTCGAACGCTTTACTACGATAGCACCGCTGATGTGCTCTACCTTGGTTCAGAACAGGTTTCCTCTAACTCGCTCGATCCTGATCTTTTCACTCTCCAGTCCGCAGGTGAGCTCCCGACTGCTGACGATTTTAGCAGTGTCGGCACCTCCCAATTTTTTGATTCTGAAGGAGACGCCTTTTCTGAGCTTCTCTCAATTTCCGTATGTGACACAGCTCGAAATATCTACGTGATTGCGAGCACCAACGGTGGACAGGATTGCCTCTTCCGAAGTGTAGATGGAGGCAAAAAGTTTTCACGTTACTACTGTGTTGATGATGGGGATCTCGAAGACCTCGGATGTCGAAGCGATATCCTTCATATTGCGAAACGGGGTGGGTGGCCATCATCGGAAACGACAGCCACGGGAGACGCAAGTGGGGCGGGCATCTTTACCCTCGAAGCAGACACTGACGAAGTGAATCCAAAATGTAAGTTTCGAAAGGTAAAGGCATCAAGCACCTCAACAAAGGTTAAAACAAAGCAGCAGTTTATTTTCTCTCTTAAGAACGGCAAGAAAGCAGTAAAAAAAGAAACTGTAGTCTTGCAAATTTCCTCGGACAATGAGTTCTCAACAGTCGACAAGACGGTTTCAAAAAAGACCAATAAGAAAGGAACCACGAAGTTTAACGTAAAGAAAACTTCTTCTGCGCAGTTCGCTCGAGTAACAAGCGACTACTGCACGACGACAGGAAAAGCAGTCGGCAAAAAGAAAGGCCGACGGAGAAGCTAAGAAACTATTCCGATGCAGCGTTCAAGTGGTTACTTCCCGATCGTTACCGTTGCTGCATCGCTGAGGTTCGTATAGAAGGTCTCCTCTCCTACGGTGTAACCGATCTTGTATTGTACCTGCAATTCTCCCTTCCCCTTCTTTGGAAGCTGCACGGTTGGAGGTGTAAGAGCTACATTTCCAGAGTTAAAAAAGTCCTCTACTGTTCCGGTGGTCGTCTTTATTCCATCTAACGCTACTCCGTCTTTCAACACTATCGCTTCGATGGTGTTTCCTACCTCGAGATAGTTGCTGAGGTAGCTCGCCGGAGTTGAAACCGTGAGAACGTTAGCAAACCTCTTGTTCCGACGCTTTTTCTTCTTGCCTCGAATTTTTACTGCTGTCTGTACGGAAGAAGACTTACTCTGCTTTTTCTTCTTCAATTTCTTGCGTGTGATGGTCACTGTCGGAGCATCAAGTGAGAGGGAGAGAGTTTGAGAGTCAGATACTTCGACCGAATCCATCGACTGCCAGTCACTTCCTGAAAGGGACTCGGTATACAGGGTGTAGTGATAGGTATCACCGAACCGTAGGTCAGTGTGCTCCAACAACGTTGCTGGTTCTAGATAGACATAGATATCTCCGCAATCCCAACCGGTCGAGAGCGCTGAAGTTTGATCTGGAGATCGATTCAGACGTGACTCAGTAACAGAGAAAAGTTCCGTATCACTACTATCGAAGCTTGCATCACTGAAGCCTTGGGATGAGCTTTCCTGATGGAGGGCTCTGGTATACTCAAGGCTATAGAGATCTAGGCCGCTTAGACCCGCGCTTGGAACAGTGTAGGTCACTGAGATATAGTAGATAGCATCTGTCCGGAGGTTTTGGATCTTCCATACATACCTACTGGTATCAGCACTGAGTGTTCCCAAATTCGGCACGTTGCCAACGCCGAAAATCTCATACCCGTTGGTGGTTCTGTCCAGATAACTGAGTCGGGGAAAGTGCGGAGTGACGACGAGTCCGATAAGACTGATATAGTACGCCTGATGAATATCTTTAATTGCCCACCGATGCTCAGGGATAAGCAAGGCTGTGAGATCGCTTGGATCGCCAGAGACCCAACTGTCGCTGGCAGTGCTTCCAGTATAGGTAGTGCCCTCGACCGAATTCGGATTTGAGCTCACTACCAACTCCGAATCGGTTTGGTAAGAATCACACAACGGCCCGATGATTTGAGCTTGAGACGGTACAGGCAATACACCGAGGAGAAGTAGAGTAAGGAATAGTCGGTGAACATTCATGCGAGACTCCTAGTACAAGTCGAGGATTAAACTTTCCCGTAGCTATAAGACGGCTAAGTCCTTAAAAATCTTAAGTTCTATTGAGGCAACTCCATCTGGAGACAATGAGCCATCCCAAACCAAGCGCCTTCAATCACAAATCACTCTCGTGAAAGCTGATACCAGGCTCCAAAATTGCTGCTGTCGCTCCCCCCAACGGCTGCACTGCCATCCGCTGTGACATCAATCTCTGCGAGAGATAAGCCTTGGAGCTCAGTATCCACTGTGCCAGGAAGGGTCATGCCCTCCCAAAGCATTGGTTCGACGGACCGGTTGTTCAGATGGTGGTATACCAACACAGCCGGGTCGGGGTTCCAGGTAGGACCGAATCCAACCATGGCTATAACGTTTGCACACTCATCGATTGAGGCAAAACCACTGATACCGCTAGAGACAAGTCCTTTCACCTCTTTCGTTGTGGGACTCCCATTCGTATCCAAGACCGTAAATAGGTCTCCCGAACCGAAAGCTCGAAGGACACTTCCGTTCGGAAATCGCACAAAGTAAGAAACTTTTGGTTGATTATTCGTAACGTGAAATGAGCTAAAGAAAAGTAACCCTGTGCGCTTTTCTACAGTAGGACGATCAAAACTGAGATTCAGCTTGTAGCCATCCGTAGTAATGAGACCCTGAGGGACAAGAAGCGCACTATTCGTTGGGGCAGCAAGGTCGTGCATAAAGAAGCCACCACCAATGGCTGAATCAGTAGCGGCAGCGTAGTAAATCTTCCCGCTATTGTCGATCTGAGGAGGGGCATCATGAACCCATATACTATTGTTGTACTGCTCACTGTTCGCGCTGAGAGCTTCAAGCTTGGAATTGTCAGGGAGAGTGTCGCCTGGCGATAGAATGAGCTTCGTTTGTGTGCCATCAAACGCGAAGAGACGTGGGATAGGAAAACCGTTGGTCCGAAACGTAGTAGCTGCGAAGAAAGCAATACGGGGAACGACCTCATCGGTAAGCGTGCCAGCACCGATAGAAACAATTGACTGCTGACCGAAGGTATCGCCAATCTCTAATAGCTTCGAGATAGAATTGTATTGTGCTAAGAACACGTACAGTCCGGTCTTCTTTACACCGTTGAAGCCGCGCTGGGCAAGGAAAAGGAAGTTTCCACTTATCGCGGAAGAGTCAACCATTCGAAAAGCAGTAAATTTTCCGCCGCCAGGAGCTGGAGTACCTGAAAGCGTGCCGATACCGGCTGCTCCAAAATCTGGTCCACTTCCGGTGAACAGTGGCAATATCTTCCGAGGTGAAAAGTAGTCTCCAGATATGCCGATCATGTCATAAAATGGAGCATCGCTTACAGATGATTTGAACGAAAAGAGCTCGTGATTGAAAGAGCCATAACGTCCGGTTCGATTCAGACTAGCGTTCGGATGTCCAATGATAGAAGTTGACATCGCCGTAACGGATCTAAACACAATACTATTTTCCCCTGAGCAACCAGCTCCCAACAACTCTTGAATGTTAGAAGGAATCGGCGGAGCAGTCGTTACGCTCTGAGTTGCAGCTGCAGTGGTCTCAATTTTTGTCGACGTACTTTGGATAACATTTGGATCCACTGATCCAGCCTGTCCGTAAGCGAAGGGAGACTGCGCAAAAACACTCGCTGGGAGAATCGCCATGAGAAGAGCAGGGAGAATCTGAGCCCATCGCGCCAGAAACCTCTGCTGCTTAAAAACGCTTGATTTAATTCCTATCATCCCCCCCCCTCAACCGGATCAACGAATTTCGATCTGTGTACCACTAGCAAATCGGTAAAAAGACTGAAGAACTGAAGAGTTGCAAGCGAAAAGGAACATCTGGAGGGCCCCCTTCCAGGGGGGACACCTTATCCAAAGAAGATGCTGAATAAATGCTTCATTTTCTGTGCATAAGCTAACTAGCTGAAATCATGTATTTTATAGCTATGGAAGCTCTGAATAAGTTGGTGGAAATCTGATTTTATATGAGGAGAATGATTGTTTAATGTGACTGACAGGGAGCTGAGGCGAGGGGCTGTGTTATATCCGTAAGAGCAGTGATTTTTTATAGGGCAGTTTCGATTGTGATTAAGTCCTTTCGAAGGAGATAGAGGTTAGCGAGTGCGAAGAGCGAGAAAAGTTGGGAAGTATTCTTTGCGATGCCGCGGTATCTGGTTTTAGCATAGCCCCAAAGATGTTTAATGACGCCAAAGGGATGCTCTCCTTTTGCTCTGACTTTGCTCTTTCGTCTGTTCCATTCTTTGTCTTTTTTGGAGAGTGAGCGAGAGCGATTTCCCCTTCTTGCCACGTTCCAGTGAACACCTTGAGCTTCATATTTTTCTTTTTTCTCTTTTGATGCATATGCCTTATCACCATAGATCTTCTTTTCATCCCCGTGGAGAAGCTCTTCCATTTCCTGAGAGTCGTGTACACTGGCAGTGGTGCAGACGACTGAATGAACTACTCGAGATTTTGTATCGACTCCAATGTGCGCTTTCATACCGAAATGCCACACGTTTCCCTTTTTCACTTGGCTCATCTCGGGATCACGCTCTTTGTTCTTATTCTTTGTTGATGAGGGTGCTGCAATGATAGTGGCGTCCACTATGGTGCCTTCTCGTACGAGTAGCCCACGCTCTTCGAGATACTCAGCAATCTCCGAGAAAATCTTTGCCGTAAGCTCATGCTCCTCGAGAAGATGTCGGAATCGGCATAGGGTGGTTTCGTCGGGGACCGGGTCTACTCCAAGCTCTATGCCGGCAAATCTCCGCATTGATTCCATGTCATACAGAGCATCTTCCATCCCAGGGTCTGAGAGCTGAAACCATTGCTGCATGCAATATATACGGAGCATGCGCTCTACCCCGATTGGTGGACGACCCGCCCCTTTCTTTGGGTACAGTGGACTTACGACTGCCTGAAGACGTTTCCAGGGAACCACCGCGTTCATCTCTTCGAGAAATCGTTCTCTTCTCGTCACTTTTTTCTTGGTGTTGTACGCGATGCTTGCAAAGGTCTGCTGACTCATTCTTTCTCTCTCTCTGATGAAGGGGAAACATCTCGGTTGATTTTTCGATTATCAAGGAGATGGAAGAATTTGGATACGAAAAACTTGATGTCTATCAATGCTCTATGGAGTTTCTCGCTTCAGCCTTTCAGCTGATCGATAAACTTCCAAAGGGCTTTGCTCACCTCGCGGATCAGCTCAAACGAGCAAGCCTCTCGATACCGCTCAATGTTGCAGAGGGTTCCGGAAAGTCATCACCACAGGAGAGACGGAGATTCTTCGAGATCGCTCGCTCTTCTGCTCTCGAGTGCAGTGCCATCATTAATTGCGCAAAAACTCTCAAGCTCGCCGATCACTCGCTGCTAGAGCAGTTCTCAAAAGAAATTGCCGCGAAGCGGTGGGTTCTTTTGAGGGCTGCTATAGCAGGAGACCGGAGGGTCTCC